>NZ_JBFBCG010000041.1:0-74660 GCF_040683105.1 Streptomyces sp. NPDC051020
CCCCGGCATGCCCGATCAGCCCCTTCCCGTCGGCGACCACGGACAACCGCCGGTCCCACCCTGTAGGCTCGCTCACCAGATTGGTGCCCTGACTCTCGCAGCGGATACGACGTCGACACTCGCATCCTTGCAGGCCAGCGGCACCTTTCTGCTACCGGGACGTCAGATCACCCAATTCCGCTGAATACCCAGGGCCAGCACTCCCAGCCGGCGGCCTTCGACCCGCCACGCCTCGTCGAGGACATGCAGCGCGATGTTCGCCAGCAATGGGGAGATCGGTGAGCCCTGCGGGGTTCCCGCCCCGCTCGGGGAAGTCACCCCGCCCTCCAAGAACCCCATTCGCAGCCAGGCCCGGATCAGTTTCAGCATCGGCCGGTCCACCACGTGCCGGGCCACCTGGACCATCAGCGCGTCGTGATCGATCGTGCCGAAGCAGTCCCGGATGTCGGCCTCGAAGACCCACTCCCGCCGCTGGTTCGCGGCGACGCGCACGGCTTCGCACGCGTCGATCGCGGACCGTTTGGGCCGGAATCCGTAGCTCGCCTCGGTGAACTGGGCCTCGAAGACTGGTTCCAGGACCAGTTTCGCGGCCGTCATCATTACTCGGTCCGCCACGGTGGGAATCGAGAGCGGCCGGAACTCCCCCGGCCGCCCCGGCTTGGGAATCTGAACCCGCCGCAACACTGACGGACGATACGTATACGTCCGCAGCTTCTCCGCCAGGTCCTGGAGGAATGCATCCACCCCCGAGGCCGCCACCACGTCGACGGTCAGGCCGTCCACGCCAGGGGCTCCTCGGTTCGTACACACACCGGTCCACGCCCGCCGAAGAACGTCCATGCGGTGGACATGGCTATACAGAGCATGAAACCGGCGTTCGGGTTCTTGCTTGGCACAGCGGTAGAGCGTCCGCTGCAAGGCTCGGACCTTGTCCAGAGGACGGCGGCCCGGTCCTGCGGCTCCTTCCTCCCGGCGGATGGATCTAGCCGATACGGCACTCATCCGGGTCCCTCCCTGTTCGCAAATCGCATCGATGAAGCAGGGGCCCTTCGCTCCCAACGGGTTGTGTTGTCCCGCCGATCGGCACTACTACGACCCCCTCCGACTGCCTCTCGACAGCCCGCCATTTCCCGGTTCTGCCGGTTATAGGCAGGCCACGCTTCCCGGGCCGCAATCCCGGGGCCGAGGGAGGCCCTCTCCAGTTCCCAGGGCAACCGTCCGGCCATTCCACGCCCCTTACGCCGGGAGGTTCCTCGGCGACCGCTCCAGGTCCAAGATCGCCTTCCTTGGCCTTCGCCCTTCAAGCACAGGCTCGGCTCCTCCTTGGCCCGCCCACGGGCGGGGGTTAAATATCGACGCTGCAGGCTTCACTTCATGTTGCGGACTGGCCGGTTGCACGCCCCCGAAGGGCGCTTGTCACTCCACTTCGACGCCACCATTTCGAGTGACGCCGGGAGTCAGCTACCGAGGACCCTGGCGTCTCCCCGGACCGGACTTCCACCGGCTGGCTACCCTGAGCTTGACGTCCGGTTACATCGTTCACATCCCTTCTGAGCTGGGAAGACGTCCGGACTGCTGGACGTACGCTTGGCGTTTAACCTCGAAGGTCACTCGACCTGCTGAGATCCCCGGAATCCTGCGGCACGGGAGGCGGCCGTTCTCCACGCTTCGAGATGTTGAGTAACGAAGCACGAGAGAAAGGCCGCTGCCTGTGAGTCTCCCCGTCGACGCGTCCGCAGGCGAGGCTTTGAGCGTGTTGTCCCGCTTTCGGGTTGAGTTCTACGACTGCCTGTACAGCCGCGCCGACGCGCTCTTCGAGCTCACCGAAGCGATCTTGTGCACAGACGGGCCGGTGAAGACCCTGGTCGAGCTCTGCCTGGCGGTCGAGCACCGGCGCGGGCACGGGGCCCCGTACGCCGCGTTGGACCGCGGTTGGCTGGAGCCTGGGCGGCTGCGCCGCACACTGGCCGGCCTGCCGCTCCCGAAGGCAGCCGACGGGCGGATCGTCCTGGCGGCCGATGTGTCCAACTGGCTCCGCCCCGACGCCCCCACCAGCGACGAGCGGCTCTTCTGCCACGTCTACGGACGCGGAGACCGCAAGACGGACCAGCTCGTTCCCGGCTGGCCGTACTCCTTCGTCGCCGCCCTGGAGACCGGCCGGACCTCCTGGGTTGCTCTGCTGGACGCCGTGCGCCTCGGGCCGGCGGACGATGCGACCGCCGTCACCGCCGCCCAGCTACGCGACGTCGTCGATCGGTTGACGCAGGCCGGGCAGTGGCAGACCGGGGATCCGGAGATCTGGATCGTCATGGACTCCGGCTACGACGTCGCCTACCTCTCCCACGCCCTGGCAGACCTGCCGGTCGTGCTGGTCGGGCGCCTGCGCTCGGACCGCGTCATGCTCCGCGACCCCGGTCCTGGCGGTGGCGATGGTCCCGCAGTGAGCGCAGGCACTCGGTGGGCAGGGCGATGCGACGTTCCGATCTCTGCGCCTTGGTGGGCAGGGCGGTCAGGCCGCTGCTGTTGGTGCGCTGGAGGGTGCGGCGGACGCTGGCGGTGCCGCCTGCCAGGTCGAGATCTTCCCAGTGCAGGCCGAGGTGTTCGCCCGTGCGGAGTCCGGTGTGGAGGGCGAGTTCGAACAGGGCGTGCAGCCGGTGTCCTTGTGCGGTGGCGAGGAGTTGGCGGGCATCGTCGGCGGTAAGGGGTTCGAAGCGTCGGGGGCGTGGGGTGCCGGTGCGAACGTTGCGGGCGACGTTGCGCGGGTTCTCCTCCTCGCGTACGGCGTGCTCAAGAGCGGACTTGAGGACGGATTGGATGTAGGTCCGCGTCAGCGGGGAGAGCAGCTTGCGGCAGCACTGGCCGACGGCGCAGCAGCAGCGGGGCTGGTGCCGCCGGGCGTCGATCACACGGGCCATCGCCGCCCGGATCCGTACGCCACTGACCGCCGGACTTCCGGCCGAGGTCACCCACCCCCCGCGCGAGTCAGGCGCTCGCGTCGAGCAGCAGCTCCGCCATTGCCCGCGCCGCCAGGGCCGGATGGGCGTCCGGGCGGGTCACCGCATGGGCCAGGGTGCCGTCGATCAGCACCAGGAGCTGATCGGCGCCGAAGTCCGGGGCCGGGTGGCCGTAGCGGGTCAGTTCGCTGGTGAACAGCTCGTGCAGGCCGTCCTTGAAGGCGCGGACCTCCGCGTGTGCGGGGTGCTCCGGGTCGGTGAGGGCCAGGTCCGCCGACGTGTAGCGGCAGCCGTGGAACGTCGGGCGCTGGGTGACCTTCTCCAGCTCGTCGAAGACCGCGAGGATCCGCTGCCGCGGGTCGTCACCGGCGTCGTCCATCACCTGGCGGTAGCGGGCGTCGCCCGGGTAGCTGCGCAGGAGTTCGGCGATCAGACCGTCCTTGCCGCCGAAGTGCTGGTAGAGCGAGCGGCGGGCGACCTCGGCCTGTTTGAGGATCGCGTCCACCCCCACGTGCACGCCATGGGTGTACGTGAGGTCACGGGCCGCTTCCAGCAGCCGTTCGCGGGGGCCCGGTCTCGTCGTCGTCACGTCACCGATTCTGGCACAGGGTTGACGGTAGAACAACCGGTCTATCTACTATGAGGCGCCACTCGACATAGACCGATCGTTCTATCCACTCCTTCGACCTCCTGGGAGCACAGCCATGCCACGTGCGGGCACCCTGCCGGCGGTACTGACCGGTGTCTTCATCACGGTCCTCGACTTCTTCATCGTGAATGTGGCCATTCCGGCCACCCAGCGCGATCTGCATGCCGGTTCCGCTGCCATCGAGTGGGTGGTCGCCGGATACGCCCTGGCGTACGGCTCCGGACTGATCCTCGGCGGACGGCTCGGCGACATCCATGGGCGCCGCCGCATGTTCATGCTCGGGATGGGACTCTTCACGCTCGCCTCGATCGCCTGCGGTCTGGCGCCCGGCGCCGCGGCGCTGGTCGCCGCCCGCGTCGTGCAGGGCGCCGCGGCCGCACTCCTCTCACCGCAGGTGCTGGCGATCGTCCGCACCGCGTACACCGGACCCGCCCAGCTCAGGGCCACCAACGCCTATGCGTTGACCATGGGGCTGGCAGCAGTGTTCGGGCAGCTCATCGGCGGTGTGCTCATCCATGCGGATCTGTTCGGGCTGGGCTGGCGGGCCTGCTTCCTGATCAATGTGCCGATCGGGATCGCGGTGCTGGCGGTCGCTCGGCGGGTGATTCCGGAAAGCCGGGTTCCGGAGGCTGTCCGGCTCGACCTCGGTGGCGCCGCACTCGTCACTGCGGCCCTGGTCGCCACGCTGCTGCCGCTGATCGAGGGGCGCGAGCAGGGCTGGCCGCTGTGGACCTGGGCGTCGTTCGCCGGCGCGGCAGGGCTCTTCGTGGCGTACGGCAGGCGGCGGCACGACGCTCCGCTGATCGACCCGGCCCTGTTCCGTCAACGAGCCTTCAGCACAGGGCTGTTCACCGCACTTGCCTACACCATGGGCATGGCCGCCTACTTCCTGATCTTCGCTCTCTACGCCCAGCAGGAACGGGGTCTCGACGCGCTGGGGGCCGGGCTGGTCTTCGTGCCGATCGGCGCGGGCTATCTGGGCGCTTCGCTGCTCGCGCCGCGACTGGTGGCGCGGATCGGCCGGCAGACGATCGCCCTCGGCGGGCTGACCAGAGCGCTGGGGCTGGGCGTGCTGTTCGTCCTCGTGGCGCAGGACGTGGCGATCGGATGGCTGGTTCCGGTGCTCGTCCTCGACGGCATCGGCATGGGCCTGGCACTCGCCCCGATCATGACCACCGTGCTGTCCCGGGTCGCCCCGCAGCACGCCGGAGCCGCCGCCGGGGCGCTCACCACGGCGCAGCAGGTGGGCGGGGCGCTCGGGGTCGGCGTCGTCGGCATCGTCTACTACGGCAGCCTCGCCGACGGTGTGCCGACCGCCTTCCGGCACGGGCTGATCTACCTGGTTCTGGCGGCGCTGGCGCTCGCCGGTCTCGTACAGCTGCTGCCCCGGACCGCCGGGAGGACGAAGGCCGCACCCGTCGCGCGAGAAGGAGTCCACGCATGAACCGCCGTCACCGGCCGACCGATCGACGGCCCCGCCCGCCACTGCATCGCCCTGCGGAAGAAGCCCGATGCCGTCGCGCGCGGGGCACGGCCGTACGGGGCCGGCCGGCGCACTGGAGGACGGTCACGGCGCGACGCGGCCCGTGCCGGGTGCGGGGCCGCGCAAACGCCGCTCGCTGCGGGACGTCATGACGCAGTTGCACGGCATTCACACGCTCACCACCGCCGCGTGACGCCGAAGGGCCGCACCCCGTCGCCGGGATGCGGCCCTTCCTGCCGCTGCCGGACCTTACTTGCGGATCAGGCTGCGGAGCACGTACTGCATGATGCCGCCGTTGCGGTAGTAGTCCGCCTCACCGGGGGTGTCGATGCGGACGACCGCGTCGAACTCCACACCGGTGTCGGTGGACACCTTCACCGTGCGCGGCGTGGTGCCGTTGTTCAGCTCGGTCACGCCGGTGAAGGAGAAGGTCTCCTCGCCGGTGAGGCCAAGGGCCTCGGCGGTCGCGCCCTCCGGGAACTGGAGCGGGAGGACGCCCATGCCGATGAGGTTCGAGCGGTGGATGCGCTCGTACGACTCGGCGATGACGGCCTTGACGCCGAGGAGCGCGGTGCCCTTGGCGGCCCAGTCGCGGGACGAGCCGGAGCCGTACTCCTTGCCCGCCAGGATGACCAGCGGGATGCCGGCGGCCTGGTAGTTCTGCGAGGCGTCGTAGATGAACGACACGGGGGCATCGGCCTGGGTGAAGTCGCGGGTGTAGCCACCCTCGGTGCCCGGGGCGATCTGGTTGCGCAGGCGGATGTTCGCGAACGTGCCGCGAATCATGACCTCGTGGTTACCGCGGCGCGAGCCGTACGAGTTGAAGTCGCGGCGCTCGACGCCGTGCTCCGTCAGGTACGTGCCGGCCGGAGTGTCGGCCTTGATCGCACCGGCCGGGGAGATGTGGTCGGTGGTGACCGAGTCGCCCAGCTTCGCCAGAACGCGGGCGCCGGTGATGTCGGAGACCGGGGTGGTCTCCATCGTCATGCCCTCGAAGTAGGGGGGCTTGCGCACGTAGGTGGACTGCGGGTCCCACTCGAAGGTGTTGCCGGTCGGGATCGGCAGCGCCTGCCACTGGGCGTCGCCCGCGAAGACGTCCTGGTAGGACTTGTTGAACATGTCCTCGCCGATGGAGTTGGCGACGACGTCGTTGACCTCGGCCTCGGTGGGCCAGATGTCCGCGAGGTAGACCGGCTTGCCGTCCTGGTCGATGCCCAGGGCGTCCTTGGTGATGTCGACCTTCATCGAACCGGCGATGGCGTACGCGACGACCAGCGGCGGGGACGCCAGGTAGTTCATCTTGACGTCGGGGTTGATCCGGCCCTCGAAGTTACGGTTGCCGGAGAGCACCGAGGTCACGGCCAGGTCGTGCTCGTTGACCGCCTTGGAGACCTCCTCCGGCAGCGGGCCGGAGTTGCCGATGCAGGTGGTGCAGCCGTAGCCGACGAGGTTGAAGCCGACCTTGTCGAGGTACGGGGTCAGGCCCGCCTTGTCGAAGTAGTCGGTGACGACCTTGGAACCCGGGGCGAGCGTGGTCTTGACCCACGGCTTGCGGGTCAGCCCCTTCTCGACCGCCTTCTTGGCCACGAGCGCCGCGGCGACCATGACGTACGGGTTCGAGGTGTTGGTGCAGGACGTGATCGCGGCGACGGTGACGGCGCCGTGGTCGATCTCGTACGTCGTCCCGTCGGGGGCCGTGACCGTGGTCGGACGCGACGGCACACCGTTGGAGGACGCCGGGGCGTCGGACGCCGGGAAGGACTCCTTGCCGGCCTCCTCGTCCTCGGAGACGTAGTTGCGGACGTCCTGCGCGAACTGCTGCGAGGCGTTGGCGAGGACGATGCGGTCCTGCGGGCGCTTCGGGCCGGCGATGGAGGGGACGACCGTGGCGAGGTCGAGCTCCAGCTTCTCGGAGAAGTCCGGCTCGGCGGCCGGGTCGAGCCAGAGGCCCTGCTCCTTGGCGTACGCCTCGACGAGCGCGACCTGCTGCTCGTCGCGGCCGGTCAGGCGCAGGTACTTCAGCGTCTCGTCGTCGATCGGGAAGATCGCGGCGGTGGAGCCGAACTCCGGCGACATGTTGCCGATGGTGGCGCGGTTCGCGAGGGAGGTGGCGGCGACGCCCTCACCGTAGAACTCGACGAACTTGCCGACGACGCCGTGCTTGCGGAGCATCTCGGTGATGGTCAGCACCAGGTCGGTGGCGGTGGTGCCGGGCTTCAGCTCGCCGGTCAGCTTGAAGCCGACGACGCGCGGGATGAGCATGGAGACCGGCTGGCCGAGCATCGCGGCCTCGGCCTCGATGCCGCCGACGCCCCAGCCCAGCACGCCGAGGCCGTTGACCATGGTGGTGTGCGAGTCGGTGCCGACGAGGGTATCGGGGTACGCCTGGCCGTTACGGACCATGACCGTACGGGCCAGGTGCTCGATGTTGACCTGGTGGACGATGCCGGTACCCGGGGGGACGACCTTGAACTCGTCGAAGGCGGTCTGGCCCCAGCGCAGGAACTGGTAGCGCTCCTTGTTGCGGCCGTACTCCAGCTCGACGTTCTGCGCGAACGCGTCGTTGGTGCCGAACTTGTCCGCGATGACGGAGTGGTCGATGACCAGCTCGGCCGGCGCGAGGGGGTTGATCTTCGCCGGGTCGCCGCCGAGCTCCTTCACGGCCTCACGCATGGTGGCGAGGTCCACGACACACGGAACGCCGGTGAAGTCCTGCATGATCACGCGGGCCGGCGTGAACTGGATCTCCTGGCTGGGCTGGGCCTGGGAGTCCCAGCCACCCAGCGCCCGGATGTGGTCGGCGGTGATGTTCGCGCCGTCCTCGGTGCGGAGCAGGTTCTCCAGCAGCACCTTCAGGCTGTAAGGGAGGCGCGCGGAGCCCTCGACCTTGTCCAGCTTGAAGATCTCGTACGACTCGTCGCCCACGCGCAGCGTGCTGCGGGCGTCGAAGCTGTTCGCCGACACGACAGTCTCCTTCATCAATGTGCGCGTACTACCGCGCCGCGCCTCATTACGGCGGGCGCCGCGTGGTGCCGCCTACGGCTCCTCGACCATCCGCTAAGGTAAGGCTTAGTTAGGTAACCCTTACCATTCGGCGGCGCGGTGCACCTTCGGCAGATATCTCGATGTCGAGATAACTCTAGTACATCACCGCGGAACGGTCATGCCCGGCCGCCCGTACGATGCCGCCCATCTCGCACCGGCCTGCGCGGCACGGCGCCGCGGCGCGGCAGTCGTCCGCCCGGCAACGCACGGCAGCCGCCCGAGTCGGCGCCCGACGCGCTCAGGAGTTCTCGGCCAGGACCTCGCTGCGCGGCACGACGCTCCTCCGCTCCCGCACGTGGGCATGGGCCACGAGACCGAGGAGAAGCGCGAGGAGTGCGGCCGACGAGCCCGCCGTCCCGAGGTCGAGACCGCCCTTGGCGACAGGCTTGGTGAGGAAGTCGCCGACGGTGGCCCCGAGAGGGCGCGTGAGCACGAACGCGATCCAGAACAGCAGAACGTTCGGCACCACAGGCACCCGCATGAGCGCGAGAAGCACCGCGAGCAGCCCGGTGACGAGAAGCGCGCCACCCGCATAACCGAGTCCGGAGCTGTCGGACAGGAAATCACCCATGGAAGTGCCGAGCGTGTTCGAGACGAGAATCGCCGACCAGAAGAGAGCCTCCCCGCGAAAGGTGACGATGTCGCGGATGGAGAACGTCAGCCCGGTGAACTTCCAGATGACGAAGATGGCAATCAGGAGCGAGATCAGGATCGCGGCTCCCGTGGGGTATCCCAGCCCCAGGCCTTGCGGCCCCCAGCCCAGCGAAGTGGTCCCGCCGGACAGGTATCGAGAGCTGGCGTCACGGTTCATGAAGTCGGACATCGTGGTGCCGGCCATGCTGGTGGACAGGATGACGGTCCAGTAAAAATACGGGTTGTAGTGGGTGGACCTCAGCTGCACGACCAGCGTGACGACGAAGAGCAGGAACAGCGCGACCGTGGTGAGGAAGTAGCCGAGCCCGAGGGTCTGGGCGAACAGGTCGCCGGCCGTCTCGCCGAGCGTCGTCGCGGCGATCTTCATGATCCAGAAGGCCAGGGTGACCTCCGGCAGCTTCTTCATCACAGAACGACCGGCGCCGGTGTTCAGGTCGGTAAGGAATTCAGACTTTTCCAAGGTCAATCACTCCTGGTCGGCCGATCGGCGCCTCGCTCTCCCGGAGCGAGTGCCTTCCACGTCGCGGATGAGTGGACATCACAGTGTTGCGGGCGTCAGGCATCCCGTTACTCGATGGCGCTGCGTGTCCGCAGGTATTTATTACTTCTTTGAATATGGAGACGAGCGTGCCGCGCACCGCTGATTCGAGGACGCGGTGGCGGTCTTTGTTTTTGATTCAGACACGGTCGGCGCGCCCCGCGAGGGAATGCCGCCGGGGCGCACCGGCTCGGGGAGACCCGCCGCACCCCGGCAGGATCATGCTGTCCGCGGCGTGACACCGGGCCGGATGTGCGCGGCGCGCTCCGTGTCACCCACGCGGACGCGCGCCGCGTGCCGGACCGCCGCACCGGGCGGACGATGAGAACAGCCGACACGTACCCGGAATCGGAGACGGTCCGCCGCGGCCAGGGCCACCGCCCACCTCCCCCACCATCCCCCACACTTCCCGTTCTCACCTGCTCCCATCGCACCCATCACCCGAATGCCACACCCCCGTACGATCTTCATCTCATATCTGAGATAACCTGGCGCCATGTCAGACGACTACCTCGTACGCATCGGCAGGCTCATACGTGACGCCCGTCAGCACCGTGGCTGGACACAGAGTCAGCTCGCCGAGGCGCTCGCCACCAGCCAGAGCGCCGTGAACCGCATCGAGCGGGGCAATCAGAACATCAGTCTTGAGATGATTGCCCGCATCGGTGAAGCACTCGACAGTGAGATCGTGTCGCTCGGCTACGCCGGGCCGATGCATCTGCGGGTCGTCGGCGGGCGCCGGCTCTCCGGCTCGATCGATGTCAAAACCAGCAAGAACGCCTGCGTGGCCCTGCTCTGCGGCTCGCTGCTCAACAAGGGGCGTACGGTACTGCGCCGGGTCGCCCGGATCGAAGAGGTCTACCGCCTCCTCGAAGTGCTGAACTCCATCGGCGTGCGCACCCGATGGATCAACGACGGGACCGATCTGGAGATCGTCCCGCCGGCCCGGCTCGACATGGCCGCCATCGACGCGGACGCCGCCCGGCGGACCCGCTCCATCATCATGTTCCTCGGCCCGCTGCTGCACCGCATGGACAAGTTCACACTGCCGTACGCGGGCGGCTGCGACCTCGGCACCCGGACCATCGAGCCGCACATGATCGCGCTGCGCCGGTTCGGCCTGGAGATAGCCGCGACCGAGGGTCTCTACCACGCCCAGATAGACCACTCGGTGACCCCGGACCGGCCCATCGTGCTGACCGAGCGCGGCGACACGGTGACGGAGAACGCGCTGCTGGCCGCGGCCCGCCACGACGGGACGACCGTCATCCGCAACGCCTCGTCCAACTACATGGTCCAGGACCTGTGCTTCTTCCTGGAGGCACTGGGTGTACGGGTCGACGGCGTCGGTACGACGACGCTGACCGTGCACGGTGTCCCGCACATAGATGTGGATGTCGACTACTCCCCCTCCGAGGACCCGGTCGAGGCGATGAGCCTGCTCGCCGCCGCCGTGGTGACCGAGTCCGAGCTGACGATCCGCCGGGTACCGGTCGAGTTCCTGGAGATCGAGCTCGCGGTGCTGGAGGAGATGGGCGTCGACTGCGACCGCACGGCGGAGTACCCGGCGGACAACGGCCGTACCCGCCTGGTCGATCTGACGGTCCGGCCCTCCAAGCTGGAGGCACCGATCGACAAGATCCACCCGATGCCGTTTCCCGGTCTCAATATCGACAACGTGCCGTTCTTCGCGGCCATCGCCGCCGCGGCGCAGGGCAAGACACTCATCCACGACTGGGTCTACGACAACCGCGCGATCTACCTGACGGACCTCAACCGGCTGGGCGGCCGCCTCCAACTCCTGGACCCGCACCGGGTCCTGGTGGAGGGCCCCACCCGATGGCGCGCGGCCGAGATGATGTGCCCGCCGGCACTGCGGCCCGCCGTGGTCGTCCTGCTCGCGATGATGGCGGCCGAGGGGACCTCCGTACTGCGCAACGTGTATGTGATCAACCGCGGTTACGAGGAGCTGGCGGAACGGCTCAACTCGGTGGGCGCGCAGATCGAGATCTTCCGGGACATTTGATCAAGCCCGCTTATCGGGTGCCTAGTGGATGTCACCCGGCTTTCCCTTGTACGATGCCCGCCCAGGCGCCCTGAACGACAGCTCTGATCCACGTCATAGCCGAGCCACCGGGCCCGGCCGCGGGACGATCCCCCATCTGTCCACCCTTTCTGAGCCCTGCCCTCGCTGCTCTCCAGGGTGCCGCCGAACGGGCTCGGCCCGTCGGGCATCCTGGGAGTGAGCCGGCGAGACGGTAAAGAGGAGCTGTGGTGGACGAGCGCGTGCAGGATTCGCGTGAGGTGGAGACATCGGGGATGTCTCCCCAGCTGCGGCTGGATGCACTGCTGGAGGACCTGCAGCAGCAGGTGACGCAGGTGCGGGGGGCCCGGGACCGGGTGCACACACTGCTGGACGCCGTATTGGCGGTCGGCTCCGACCTGGACCTGGAAGTGGTGCTGCGCCGGATCGTGGAGTCGGCGGTCTCGCTGGTCGACGCCCAGTACGGGGCGCTCGGCGTGCTGGGTGAGGAAGGCACGATCAAGCAGTTCCTCACGGTCGGTATCGACGAGGAGACCGTCGCCCGGATCGGACACTACCCGCGCGGCGCGGGGATCCTCGGGCTGCTCATACGTCACCCGGAGCCGCTGCGCCTGGCGAACCTGGCCGAGCATTCCGCGTCCGTGGGCTTCCCGTCCGGGCACCCGCCGATGACCAGTTTCCTGGGCGCCCCCATCCGGGTCCGCGGGCAGGTGTTCGGCAACCTGTACCTGACCAACAAGCAGGGCGGCGCGGAGTTCGACGCCGACGACGAGGCAGTGCTGCGGACCCTGGCCGCGGCGGCCGGTGTGGCGATCGACAACGCCAGGCTGTACGAGGACGCGCACCGTCGACAGCGGTGGCTGGCGGCCAGCAACGAGCTCACCCGTAGCCTGCTGTCCGGTGCGGAGCCCGCCGCAGTGCTGGAGTCCGTCACGGCCACCGTGCGGGAGATGGCCGGTGCGGACCTGGTCACCTTGGGGGTGCCCGTCGGTGACCGCGGCGAGCTGGTCATCGAGGCCGCCTCGGGAACGTCGGCCGAGGAGGTGCGCGGGCTGGTGCTGCCCGCCGCGGCGCTGGCCGCGAAGGTCTTCACATCCGGGGAGACGATCACCAGTGATGCCGTGAGTGCCGACCCGCGTGCCGAGGGCGGCAGCGCCTCGGTGGTGAAGCTGGGGCCGGCGTTCTTCGTACCGCTCGGCACCCGGGAGCACGTCCGCGGGGTGCTGCAGGTGGCCAACGTACCGGGCAGCTCTTTCTTCACCAACGCCGTGGTCGACATGGTCACCGGTTTCGGCAACCAGGCCGCGCTGGCCTTGGACGTCGCTGAGCACCGGCGGGACACGGAGCGCATGCTCGTGCTCAATGACCGCGACAGGATTGCTCGGGACCTGCATGACCTGGTCATCCAGCGGCTGTTCGCCGGCGCGCTGTCGCTGCAGTCCACGCTGGGCCGGGTGGCCGACCGGCCGCAGGTCGGCGAGCGGATCCAGCGGGTTGTGAACGACCTGGACGACACCATCAAGATCATCCGATCCACCATCTACGGCCTGCGCGAGCACGATCGGACCCGTCGCGGCAGCGGGCTGCGCGCCCAACTGGTGGCGGCCACCGAACGGGCCACCGAATCGCTTGGCTTCGCCCCGGCGCTGCGCATGACCGGGTTGCTGGACACGGCCGTGTCCGCCGAACAGACCGAGCAGTTGCTGGCCGTGCTCGGCGAAACCCTGTCCAACGCCGCCCGGCACGCGCACGCCACCACCGTCGACGTCAGCGTCGAGGTCACCGACGCCGCCCTGCAGCTGCGCGTGGCCGACAACGGCCGCGGGATCGACCCGGTGGTCACCCGCCGCAGCGGTCTGGCCAACCTCCGCAGGCGCGCGGAGGAGATGGGCGGCAGGTTCGGCCTGTCCTCGAACCAGCCGAGTGGCACCGTTGTCGAGTGGGTCGTCCCGTCGGCTGTGTGACCTTCCCGCTGCCTCGGCGGTCGGACGTTTCAGCCCTCGGCGTGGGCCAGCCACAGGTCGGGGCCGAAGACCTCGTAGCGGATGCGGCGCGCGGGGACACCGGCCTGGAGGAGTTGGGTACGGACGGCGCGCATGAAGGGGAGTGAGCCGCACAGGTACACGTCGGCGTCGGCGGGCAGGTCCAGGCCTTCGAGGTCCATCAGGCCCGTACGAGAACCGGGTTCCTCGGTTGCGTCCTGTTCGTACCAGAACTCTGCCCGTGCATCGGGCAGTTGCTCCACGAGGCGGCGGGTGTCGGCACGCAGGGCGTGGTCGGCCGGGGTCCGGTCGGCGTGCAGGAAATGGACCGGGCGCGTCGAGCCGGTGGCAGCGAGGTGTTCGAGCATGGCCACCATGGGGGTGCAGCCGATGCCGGCGGACACCAGCACCAGCGGGCTGTCGGCGTCGTCGAGGACCACATCACCGAACGGGGCCGACAGGGTGAGCTCGTCGCCGGTCCTTACGGTGCGGTGCAGTTGGTTGGACACCTCACCCTCGGGAGCCTCGGCAACGCTCACCACCCGCTTGACGGTGATACGCCGCAGCCGGTCGCCAGGTGCGTTGGACAGGCTGTACTGGCGGGTCTGGTGGATGCCGTCAGGCATGAGGACCTTGACGCTGACGTACTGGCCGGCGCGGGCCGGGGGCACGGGGCCGTCGTCGGCCGGGCGCAGCAGGAACGATGCCACGTCCGGGGCCTCCTCACGCCGGTCCACGACGGTCCATTGCCGCCACGGCTTGCGCGGGTCGACCTGCGCTTCCTGGTAGAGGCGAGCCTCCTGGGCTATGAGGGCGCCGGCCATCAGCCAGTACACCTCGTCCCATGCGGCCGCCACCTCCGGAGTGACGGCCTCGCCGAGCACGTCGCCGATGGCACGGAAGAGGTACCTGTGGACGATCGTGTATTGGTCCTCGGTGACGCCGAGCGCCGCATGCTTGTGGGCGATCCGGGCAAGCAGCGCGTCCGGGCGGGTGTCGGGGTCGGCCAGTAGCGCCTGGGCGAAGGACGCGATGGACCCGGCCAGGGCGCGACGCTGCTCGCCGCTGGCCTGGTTGCCGCGGTTGAACAGCCCGTCCAGCAGCTCGGGCTGCTCGGCGAACATGCTGCTGTAGAAACGCGCCGTGATCTCGTCCAGCGCCCCTCCGACGGCGGGCAGGGTGGCGCGAATGACAGCGTCCGACTCGGGCGAAAGCATGGCTCTCCTTTACAATGCGGGCATGTAAGGGGACGGCGCTCACCGTCACAGCCGGGGTCCGCCACGCGGATCCGACCGGCACACCGATCGTGCCGGTGGCGCCGTGATCTCGAACAGGGCCGAATTTCCCTGAGGGCAGGGCCTGTCGGGCCGATCCGGCGCGAGGCCTGTCACCGTCCTCAGGGGGCCTGTCGGCGCGCCCGATTCAGAGATACCGGGTCCGGTTTTCGGCTGCACCACGGCACAACCGCACCGGAGGCCATCGGATGCGCTCCCATCCGCGGGGCACGGGCGCCGAGTTGGACGTCCCGGCTGTGGTAAATGCTAAAGGGGCGGGTCGGGTAACCCCACGGGCGCGGTGAGCATGTGGACGAGCCGGGTGAAGGGCCAGGCCGCGAAGAGCAGCATTGCACTGAGGGCGTGGAGCTTGAAGAGAATCCACAAGAGGGCCGACCGGCCCTACCCCCTTCGCGGCGCCCACAGGGACGATGACCTAATGTCCCCGAACGACGTCTTTCGCGCCCTCGACCGGCAGGAGTGCCTGCGTCTTCTGACCAAGGTGCCGGTCGGCCGTGTGGTCTACACCCGGCAGGCGCTGCCCGCAGTCCTCCCCATCAACTTCTCCCTGGACACGGATGCCTCCGTCCTGCTGCGCACATCGCCGGCCTCCGACCTCGTACACGCCATCAACGGCGTCGTGGTCGCCTTCGAGGCGGACGATTTCGACGCGGCAACCCGGTCCGGCTGGAGCGTGGTCGTCACCGGACGAGCCACCGTGGTGACCGATCCCGCCGAGCACGAGCGGCTGTCGCAGACCGGCCCCACCTCCTGGATGCCCCTACGGGACACGGTGTTCGTACGGATCGAGTCCGAGCTGGTCACCGGTCGGGAGCTCAGGGGAGCCCTCAGCACGCAGTGAGGCACGGCCGGACACGGAACTCGGTGGCAGCTCCGGTCGAGGACTGGGCTTCGGCGTCCAGGCGGGCAAGCCACTCGCAGCCAGCCCGACACTCCGCGCCACAGGGTGGAGGATGGGCCGGCACGGTCATGCGGAAGTCGTCACCGAGCGTGAGCTCGGGGGTGCCTGCGGCGCCGGCTGGCAGGCCGTCCTTGCGGCGGACGGGTGCGGCCTGTCCGCCGCTTTCCTTGGACGGCACCGGAAGACACCACGTCAGCTCGTTTCGGTATCGGTGGCAGGCGTTGCTGCGGGACGAACAGGGCAGTGCCTGGGCGTTCGCGGGATGCGGCCGCCGTCCGGTCCGTAGCCGAACCTGATCAGCACGTGCGGATGACACCGCTTGTGTCCCGGGAGGCCGGTCGCCGCCCGCAGGTCGGGCCATTCCATGGCCTGGTGCAGGAGTGACGTGCGCAGCCCGTGGGCGGTCGCCGTGAGCAGGACGTACTGCAGGGCCTGGCCCGCCCGCAGCCAGTCCTCCCGCCGGTCGTGGGACGTTGACAGCAGGGCCACCTGGACGTGGCGTTCGAACCACAGGGCGGGCCGGCGGAGGGCTGGCAGCGCGAAGGTGAAGTCCCGCATCGGCATCCGCGCGGCCGCGTCGGGCGGGCCGAGGGCTGTGACCGGGATGCCGTAGGGGGTGTCTGCTCCCGGGGCGGTGATCCAGGTGCGGGTTTCGGCGGTGCGCTCCGGGTGGGCGTGGTTGCGTGCCTCGGCTGCGGCGGTCAGGCGCAGCAGCCGTCGTGTTCCGGCGATGTCCGGCACGTGCAGGCGTGCGCCGGCGGCGTGCGCGGCCGACGCCATCTCCGCCACGATCGGTTCGGGCACCGGTCGGCCGGTGAACGGCATCCGGCTGGTGTGCCGCCGCGCGATGGCCTCATAGAGGCCAGGGTCGGACGGCTGGTCGTCCGCGTCGAGTGAACCGGTCAGTCGTACGGTGGCCAGCAGCCCTGGTTCGTGTGGATCCGGCAGCAGTCTCACCTCCGGCCGCCGGCCCTGGTGGACGGCGGCGAGGCGGAGGTTGAAGACCGCGGCGCCCACGGACAGATACTGGGCGCGGTGCATCGGGTCGGTCAGCGGCAGTGTTCGCTCCGGCGCCGAATGGACCTCCAGTACCTCGCTGTCGGGGTCCAGGCGGAAGCGCCAGGGCTGTGTGTTGTGGATCGACGGGGCTGCCACGGCCGCCGCCAGGAGCGACTCCACGATGGCCGCGTCCAGCCGAGTTCGGGTACGCATGATGCCTCCTCTTTCTTTTCGTCGTGGCTGCGGGTCAGGTGGCGGGCAGGGCGGTGGCCAGCAGGACGATGCCGAGCGAGCCGACGAGGGAGACGACCGCCAGTATCCGGGCAAGTTCGGCGTGGCCCTTGGCATGGGCGATGCCGTGGCCGCCCGCGGCGGCCATCACCACCGCGAAGAGGGCGAGTTTGGCCGCGAGGGTACGGCCGTAGCCGGGTTCGGCGAGCGAGGCCCAGGTGACGCCCTTGTGCCAGGACAGGACCCAGCCGGTGGCCAGCTGCGCGGGCAGGAACACCGTCCCGGTCAGCATCCCGAACCGGCGGCCCGCCGCGGCAGTGAAGCGGTCCTTGACCTGAGGTGCGAGCAGGTGGCGGGCCAGCGGCAGGACCACCAGGGACAGGGCCAGTTGGCCGCCGACCCACAGGGTGGCGCCGGCCACGTGCACGAACCGCACCAGGGGCCACGGGCCGACGGTGTCCATCAGCCGCTCACCTCCACCATTCCCATGACCCCGGCTTCGGCGTGGAGGCAGGGCAGACGAGGCGGGCGGCCGGACGGTGACCGGCCCGGACCGTGCACAGCACCCGTGACGGGGGACGGCGGTGGAGACAGCCGCACGGGGGCTGGTTGCAGTAGTACACGGAACACCTCCGGATCGGTCACTGATCAGCATGCAGAGTCGGGGCGGACCAGCGCGGCGGCCGATCAGCCCTTCCCTGTGGGCCGACAGTCCCCCGATGCGCGAGCAGAGCAGCGGGTCGTGCGGCGCGATCAGCACCATGGCGCTGCCCGCCGGGACGGCGTTGAGCGCGCCGGACACCGTGGCGTGGCGCAGGGCGTGCGGAACACCACAGACATCCAGCGGGCCGCAGCGAAGCACCGCGCATCAGACGCCCAGGCCCGCGGCGGCAGCACGACGGGGCGTGACGGCCTCCTCGCGAAGTGCGGTCCCGCAAGCGCCATGGTCCAACCAATCCGGTCAGCCGTCCCAGGTCCAGTCGGCGACCTCGGGCAGGTCGGTGCCGTGCTCCCGGATCCAGTCGTGGTGGCGCAGCCGGGCGTCCTCCATCCGCTGGCGCACGACGGCGGCACGAACGGCGAGCCCCGGGACTCGGTCGATGACGTCCATGACCAGCCGGTAGCGGTCCAGGTCGTTGCGCACCACCATGTCGAACGGGGTGGTTGTGGTGCCGATCTCCTTGTAGCCGCGCACGTGCAGGTGCCGGTGCCCGGCGCGCCGGTAGGCGAGCCGGTGGATCAGCCACGGGTAGCCGTGGTAGGCGAAAATCACCGGCTTGTCAGCGGTGAACAGGCCGTCGTACTCGAAGTCGCCCATCCCGTGCGGGTGTTCCTCGCTGGGCAGCAGGCGGGCGATGTCGACGACGTTCACCACGCGCACCGCCAGCTCCGGCAGGTGCCGGCGCAGCAGCTGGGCGGCGGCCAGCACCTCCTGGGTCGGGACGTCGCCCGCGCAGGCGAGCACCACGTCAGGTTCACGAGTGCCGTCCTCGGTGCCGGCCCAGTCCCAGATGCCGGCGCCGCGCGCGCAGTGGACCTTGGCCTGGTCCATCGACAGCCAGTCGAAGCAGGGTTGCTTTCCGGCGACGATCACGTTCACGTAGTCGCGGCTGCGCAGCGCGTGGTCCGCGACGGACAGCAAGGTGTTGGCGTCCGGCGGCAGGTAGACCCGTACCACCTCCGGGCTCTTGTTGAGGACGTGGTCGACGAATCCGGGGTCCTGGTGGGAGAAGCCGTTGTGGTCCTGCCGCCACACGTGCGAGGTGAGCAGGTAGTTGAGGGAGGCGACGGGGGCCCGCCAGGGCAGCCGTCGGGTGACGCGCAGCCATTTGATGTGCTGGTTGACCATGGAGTCGACGATGTGCACGAACGCCTCGTAGCAGGAGAACAGCCCGTGCCGGCCGGTCAGCAGGTAGCCCTCGAGCCACCCCTGGCAGGTGTGTTCGGACAGGATCTCCATCACCCGGCCGTGCCGGTCCAGGTGTTCATCCACGGGCAGGGTCTCGGCCTGCCACGCCTTGCCGCTGGCCGCGTAGACCGCCTGGAGGCGGTTGGAGGCGGTCTCATCGGGGCCGACCAGGCGGAAGTCGCGCCGGTCGGCGGTGGATCGCATGACGTGTTCGAGCAGGTCGCCCAGGACGCGGGTGGGTTCGTGGAGGGTCGCTCCGGGCTTGTCGACCTCGACGGCGTACGTCTCGAGCGGCGGCAGGGGGAGTTCGCGCAGCAGCAGTCCGCCGTTGGCGTGCGGGGTGGCGCCGAGCCGACGGTCGCCTTCGGGAATACAGGCCAGCACCTGGGGACGGGGGTGGCCGTGTTCGTCGAACAGTTCCTCCGGGTGGTAGGAGCGCAGCCATGCCTCCAGCTGCCGCAGGTGGTCGAGGTTGTCGCGGACGGCAGCCAGCGGGACCTGGTGGGCGCGCCAGGTGCCTTCGACCGGCAGGCCGTCGACCTCGGCCGGGCCGGTCCAGCCTTTCGGGGTGCGCAGCACGATCATGGGCCAGCGGGGGCGCTCGGTGGCGCCGTCCTCGCGGGCGGCGCGCTGAATCGCGGCGATGCGGTGCAGCGCGGTGTCCATGGCGCCGGCCATGGAGCGGTGGACGGCGGCCGGGTCGTCGCCGGTGACGTGGATCGGGTCGTGGCCATATCCATGGAGGAGCGCGTCGAGTTCCGTTTCGGGGAGCCGGGCGAGCACCGTCGGGTTGGCGATCTTGTAGCCGTTGAGGTGGAGGATCGGCAGGACGGCGCCGTCGTGCACCGGGTCCAGGAACTTGTTGGAGTGCCACGAGGCGGCCAGCGGGCCGGTCTCCGCCTCGCCGTCGCCGACGACGCAGGCGACCAGCAGGTCGGGGTTGTCCAGCGCGGCGCCGTAGGCGTGCGACAGCGAGTAGCCCAGTTCGCCGCCCTCGTGGATGGATCCGGGTGTCTCGGGCGCTACGTGGCTGGGCACGCCGCCGGGGAACGAGAACTGCTTGAACAGCCGTCCCATGCCGGCCGCGTCCCGCGTGATGTCCGGGTAGGTCTCGGAGTACGAGCCCTCCAGCCAGGAGTTGGCGACCACGGCAGGCCCGCCGTGGCCCGGCCCCCAGATGCACAGGGCGTTCAGGTCACGGGCCTTGATGACACGGTTGAGGTGGGTGTGCACCAGGTTCAGCCCGGGGGAGGTGCCCCAGTGGCCGAGCAGCCGCGGTTTGACGTGCTCGGGGCGCAGCGGCTCGGTCAGCAGGGGGTTGGCCATGAGGTAGATCTGGCCGACGGCCAGATAGTTCGCGGCGCGCCAGTGGGCGTCCAGCGTCCTCAGCTCTTCGTCGGAGAGCCGGGCGGGGGCCTGCTGCGTGTCGACGGACATGGGGGAATCCCTTCTTCCACAACGAACGGTCCGGCGGGTCCGCCATGCCTTCCACCCTCCCCCACCCGACCGGCGCCCACCAGAGGGCTCACCGCGACACACCGGTTCACGGAAACCGGACCGCTCGCAAAGTTGAGAGAGCCGAGTGCCTTTCGTCACGACACCGAGCCGGACGCGCGCCACGGCCTCCCGCAGCGCGTCGCCGCCGGGGCGATGTCGTCGGCCGACACCCGGGCGCCCTTGCGCGACCAGCTGCAGCCCTCGCGAGGGGTCCGGTCTGCGAGGTCCATCAGGTCGGTGCGGGCTCGCGGTTCGTCGGCGGCGTTCCACTCGTACCAGAACTGTGGCAGCCGCCCGTCGTCACTGGAACCCGATCAAGGAGACCGACGCAGTTCCCGGGCCACACGGGCCAGGTTCACCCCGTATCCGACGCCGAACGCGTGCGGCGTGAAGAAGGCGTCGCTGTCCGGATCCCAGAACTCGCGGACGATCTTCTCCGGTGTGGGCCGCCGGAAGTCGTAGGGCAGTCCGACGATGCGCCCCGTCCAGGTCCGCGACTCCGACGGTTTGCGCAGCTCTTTCGCCACGGCTGCGGCAACGACCGCCCCGACGGCAACGAGCACCACGTTCCTTTGCAGTCGCCTGTTCATGGTCGGAGGATACGCGGCGTCGCGAACGCGCTCCTGTGCCTGGCGCAGCCGGTCACGGCCGACACTCCCGCTGCGGTACGACGGCAACCGGGCAGGCCGAGTGGTGCAGGACCGCGTGGGCGACGCGGCCGAGCTGGAGACCGTAGTGGCCCTCGCGGCGCCGGGCTCCCACGACGAGCAGGTCGGCGTCGGCCGAGGCGTCGAGCAGTACCCGGCGGGCGTGGCCCTCGACGGTGCGCCGGTGGACGTCGGCGTCGGCCGGGACGTCCTGCAGGGCCGCTTCCAGCTCCTCCACGGCCCGTTCCTCGTGCAGCCGGGCGGGTTCGCCGGTCATCAGCGGGTGATCGGTGGTCTCGTGCGCGGGGCAGCGCCAGGCTCGTACGGCCTCCAGGGGCACGCCACGGCGTTGCGCCTCCTCCACGGCGAAGCGCACCGCCGCTGCGTCCGCAGGCTTCTCGCCGACGCCCAGGACGATGCGGCGAGCCCCGGTGCGAACCCGGTTGTCGTGACTGCCGCGCAGCACGATCACCGGGCAGTGCGCATGGCCGGCCACCGTGACGCTGACCGACCCGAGAAGCGCCTCGGCCAAACTGCTGCGGCCACGCGAGCCCAGGACCATCACGGAGGCGGTACGGCTCTCCCGCACCAGCGCGTACTCCGGTTCCTCGGGCAGTACGTCGGTGGTGACCTTCACGTCGGGCCGACGGCTGTGCGCACGGCGTGCGGCGGTCTCGACGATGTCCTGCGCTGTCACCTGTTCCTCGGGCTTGCCGAGGTCCTGCGCGAGGGAAGTGCCCTCGTACCGCTCCCACAGCGAGGCGTACACCAGCCGCAGTGACACCCCGCGCAGGACGGCCTCGTCGACCGCCCAGTCGACGGCCCGCATGCTGGGCTCCGAGCCGTCGACACCGACGACGATCGGGAGGTCCATCGTCCTCACCGTCCCGCGCCGAGGTCGAAGACGATCCGGGCCTTGATCTCGCCGCGCAGCACCGCGTCGATCGACTCGTTCACGGAGGCGAGCGGACGGGTCTCGTAGATGACCTTCGTACGTCCCGCCGCGTGGAGCTGGAAGACCTCGGCGAGGTCCTGCCGCGTACCCACGATGGAGCCGATCACCGAGGTGCCGTTCAGGACGGTGTCGAAGATCGGCACCTGGACGGTGCCGTGTGCGGGCAGGGCCACCATGACGAGCTTGCCGCCGCGCCGCAGACCGGAGTTGACGGCCTCGAACGCGGCCGGGTTCACCGCGAGGGCGATCGCCGCGTGGGCACCGCCGTGCTTCTTCAGCTCCTTACCGACGTCCTGCTTGCGGGCGTCGATGACGATGTCGGCGCCGAGCTCGGTGGCGAGCTGGAGCTTGTCGTCGGTGACGTCGATCGCGGCGACCGTAGCGCCGGCGATCTTGGCGTACTGCACGGCGAGGTGACCCAGGCCGCCGACGCCGGAGATCGCGACCAGCTGCGCGGGCTTGACGTCGGCGACCTTCAGGGCCTTGTAGGTGGTGACGCCGGCGCAGGTCAGCGGGGCGGCCTCGAAGGCGGTGATGCCCTCGGGCACGGGCTGCGCGAAGTCGCCCCAGGCCAGCATCTTCTCGGCGTATCCGCCGTCGCAGCCGTACCCGGTGTTGATCTGCTGCTCGCACAGCGTCTCCCAGCCGGACAGGCAGTGCTCGCACCGCCCGCACGCCCGGCCCAACCACGGCACGGCAACCCGCTGACCGACACTCAGATGCGTGACGCCCTCACCGAGCTTCTCGACGAGGCCGACGCCCTCGTGGCCGGGGACGAAAGGCGGGGTGGGTTTGACGGGCCAGTCACCGTGCATGGCGTGGATGTCGGTGTGGCACAGCCCGGAGGCCTCGACGCGGACGCGGACCTGGCCGGGACCGGGCTCGGGGTCGGAGCGCTCCTCGATGACCAGCGGCTCGCCGAAGGCTCGTACGACTGCTGCCTTCATGGTCTCTTCTCTCTTTCTGTGGCGCGTCAGTCGTGTGCGACGACGGCGACGGGGGCGGTGGCGTGGTGCAGGACGGCGTGGGTGACGGTCCCGATGTGGGCGCCCAGGGACGAGCGGCGCATGCGCCGGCCGACGACGACCAGGGAGGCCTCCTGGGAGGCGTCGATCAGGAGGTTGGACGGGCTGCCGTAGCGGGACTCCGCGACGACCGAGACCTCGGGGAACTTCTGCTGCCAGGGACGCAGTTCCTCGGTCAGGACCGTGGATTCGACCTCCGCCAGCTCCCGCTGGAACGCGGGCTCCAGGGCCATGCCGTAGGCGTAGTAGGGCGGCGGGTTCCAGCCGTGCACGACGTGCAGCGGCACGTTCCGGCGTCTGGCGGCGTCGAAGGCGAACTCGATCAGCGTCTCGTCGGGGCTGCTGACGTCCAGTCCGAGGACGACGGGACGGAAGGGGGCGGCGGTGGACGGGATGCCGGCCTCGTCCATCTCGTGCTCGTCGGTGGCCTGCTCTCCGGCGCGGACCAGGACGACGGGCCGCTCGGTGGACGCCATGACCGCGCGGCCGACCGAGCCGACCAGGAAGCCGCGGAGCCCGCCCAGGCCGCGCGAGCCGAGGACGAGCAGTTCGGCGTCCTGCGCCGCGCGGGCCAAGGCCTCGGCGGGCCGTCCGGTGACGTGTTCGGTGGTCACCTCGACGCCGGGGTGGCGCAGCCGCAGCCCTTCGGCGGCCTCGCGCGGCACCCTCTCGGTCCAGTGCTGGTGGGTCTCGGCGCCCAGCAGCGGGGCCTGGGTCATGGGCTCCGGTACCGGTTCCCAGACCTGGACGAGCCTCACCGGCAGTCCGCGCAGCTTCGCCTCGCGGGCAGCCCATTCGGCGGCAGCCCGGCTCTCGGGCGAGCCGTCGAAACCTACGGTGATGGTGCGGGGCATGATCTCCTCCTCCTGAATCGGGGACCCGAAGGGACCCGATTCCAGCGTCGTGTTCAGGGGGTCTTTCGGGGCAGGGGCCACTGGTCCTTCAGCGGGACCGATGGACCCTGGCGCGACGGGTCCCAAGGCGTTGGGCTGTCGCGCCGTGAGGTTTTCAGCGCAGCCAGGTGTGGTCGCGGACGATCGGGAGCCGCGCCCACAGCCGGCCCAGGCCCCAGGTGGCACCAGCGCCCGCGGTCGCCACGGCGATCAGCGCCACCGCGTAGATGACGTGATAGTCGGCGAAGGGATTCGTCGACATGCTCGGCGACCCGTCCGACAGGTGCGTGGCCGGCGGCCACTCGGCGATCCACATCAACGCCATCATCGCCGTGCCCGCCACCGCCGCCGGCCGCAGCGCCACACCGGCTGTGACGGCCAGGCCGATGCCGAGCAGGCCCAGCATGAACAGCCAGTCCGCCCAGGCGGCACCGGCCCACGAGTGGAACGTCGACTCCATCGGCCCGGCGGCAACGGAACCGAGGAAGCCCCTCGTCGGCGACCCGCCGTCGATCCAGCCCTTGCCGGACGCGGTCGCGTAGCCGAAGCCGAAAGTCTTGTCCAAGAACGCCCACAGGAAGACGAAACCGGTGAGCAGACGCAGGGACGCTAAAGCGTAGGCCCCCACGGAGTGGGTGTCGGTGCGTGTCGACACGGCGATCGGGGAGCCGGTGCGGTTGCTGCGGAAGGACAGGTGGAATCCCGGGCTCCGGTGAGGGTGCTCGTGCACGGCCATGGCGGTGATCCCTTCGGGGATGTCTGGTCGTTTTTCCTGACACTCCTCACTCTTGTCGCGGGCGCCGCGCGCCGCCTGGTGCCGAAGGTCTGCGGCCATGGGACCGAAGGTCCCTTTCCACGAGGCCTGTTGGGTCGCACGCGTTGCGCACGGTACGCGTGGGACCCTGTGGGCATCTCGTGGACCGCGCCCCCCAGCTGGAGGGATGGCGGCGCTCCGGTGGATCCTGAAGGCGAAGGGCGGCTCATGACCGATGGCTCGGACGGGCACATTCCCGGGTGGCACCGCCTGGTGCCCGGCCTCGCCGCGCTTCTCGGCTATCGGCGTGCGTGGCTGAGGGGCGACCTGCTGGCCGGAGTGACCGTGGCGGCCTACCTCGTGCCACAGGTCATGGCGTACGCGGGTGTGGCCGGGCTGCCGCCGGTCGCCGGGCTATGGGCGATCCTGCCGGCCCTGGCGCTGTACACGCTGTTCGGTTCCTCACGCCTGCTGTCGGTCGGTCCCGAGTCGACGACCGCCATCATGACGGCCGCCGTGGTCGGCCCGCTCGCCGCGGGGAACGCCGGGCGCTACGCCTCGCTGGCGGCCGGCCTCGCGGCCACGGTCGGGCTGTTGTGCCTCGTGGCGCGGACGGTGCGGCTGGGCTTCCTCGCGGACCTGCTCTCCCGGCCCGTCCTGATCGGCTACCTCGCGGGCGTGGCCCTGATCATGATGGTGGATCAGGTGCCCAAACTCACCGGGGTGAGGACGACCGGCTCCGAGTTCTTCCCCCAACTGTGGTCGTTCGTCAGCCATCTGGACGGGCTGCACCCGAACACCGTCGTCTTCTCGGCCGTCGCGCTCGCCTTCCTCTTCCTGGTGGCCCGTTACGTTCGTGCGCTGCCCGGGCCGCTGCTCACCATGGTCCTCGGTACGGCGGCCGTGGTGGCCTTCGACCTCGACGACCGGTATGGCATCAAGGTGATCGGCGTGGTCCCCTCGGGGCTTCCGGACCTCGCCGTGCCCGACCTGAGCGAGCTGCCGCACCTGGTGCTGCCCGCCCTCGGCGTGCTCCTGGTCGCGTACACCGACTTCATCCTCACCGCACGGGCGTTCGCCGACCGCGAGGCAGAGGGGCCCGGGCTCGACGCCAACCAGGAGTTCCTCGCCCTGGGAGCTGCCAACCTGGGGGCCGCTGCCCTGCACGGCTTCCCGGTGAGCAGCAGCGCGAGCCGCACCGCCCTCGCCTCCTCGGCGGGGGCCCGCAGCCAGGCGTACTCCCTGGTCTCCGGGGCGGCGGTGCTGGCCGTCCTGCTCTTCCTGAGTCCCCTCCTGACCCGCACCCCCTCCGCCGTGCTGGGCGCGCTCGTCGTCTACGCCGCCGTGCGGATGATCGACCTCGCGGGCTTCCGCCGCCTGGCGTCCTTCCGCCGCCGCGAACTGCAGCTCGCGCTCGGCTGCCTGGCCGGGGTGCTCGCCCTGGACATCCTGTACGGCGTGATCGTGGCCGTGGGCCTGTCGGTGGTCGAGTTGCTGACCCGGGTGGCTCGCCCGCACGACGCGGTGGAGGGGCTGGTGCCCGGGGTGGCGGGCATGCACGACGTGGCCGACTACCCCGAGGCCCGTACGATCCCCGGTCTGCTGGTGTACCGCTACGACTCGCCGCTGTTCTTCGCCAACGCGGAGGACTTCCGGCGCCGTGCGCTGGCCGCGGTCGCCCAACAGACCGGTCCCGTCCACTGGTTCGTCCTCAACACCGAGGCGAACGTGGAGGTCGACATCACCGCCCTCGACGCGGTCGACGAACTGCGTCGCGAACTGACCGGCCGCGGCATCGTGTTCGCCTTCGCCCGGGTCAAGCAGGACCTGCTCGACGACCTGAAGAAGTACGGTCTCGCGGGCTCGGTCGGGACGGACCTCATCTTCCCGACGCTGCCGACGGCGGTTGCCGCCTACCGTCGGTGGCTCGAGGCCCGGCCCGGCTGACTCCGGTCGCGGGTCAGCCACCCGTGGGGTCCGGACGGACCAGCGTGCCCGACCTGCCGTGGACGATCTCGTACGCCGCGTCCAGAGCACCGATCGCGGCCAGGCCCCCGGTGCGCTCGACGAACCGGGCCGCTGCCTCGGCCTTGGGCCCCATGGAGCCGTCGGGGAAGCCGCCGCGTCGCAGCTCGTCGGGTGTCGCGTCGAGGACGGGCCGCTGGTCCGGTGTCCCGTAGCCCTCGTACACGTTGGGTACGTCGGTCAGGATCAGCAGGAAGTCCGCCTTCAGGTCCTCGGCGAGCAGGGCCGCGGTGAGGTCCTTGTCGATGACAGCTTCCACCCCGGTCAGGGCTCCGGTGGCGCGGTCGGCCGTGACGGGGACGCCCCCGCCGCCGGCGCAGACCACGAGCGTGCCGCTGCCCAGCAGGTCGCGGATCGTGTCGGTTTCCACGATGTGTTCGGGCACTGGGGAGGGCACGACCCGGCGCCAGCCGCCCGTGTCCTGTGCGATGTGCCAGCCGCGCTTGAGGGCGAGGGACTGCGCCACGTCCCGGTCGTAGAGCTGGCCGACGAACTTCGTGGGCCGTTCGAAGGCGGGGTCGTCGGTCCGCACCACGGTGTGGGTGACGAGGGTGGCGATCCGGCGCCCGGGCAGGACGTCGTGCAAGGTGCAGGCCAGCAGAGAGCCGATCATGCCCTGGGTCTGCGCGCCGAGCAGATGGAGCGGGTAGGGGGCGCTGAGCGCGGGGTCGGCCGCGCTCTCCATGGCGAGCAGGCCGATCTGCGGGCCGTTGCCGTGGGTGATGACGAGCTCGTGCTCGTGGGCGAGGGCGGCCAGGGCGGTGGCGACCCGGTCGATGTTGTTCTGCTGGACCTCGGCGTCAGGGCGTTCGCCACGGTGCAGCAGGGCGTTGCCGCCAAGGGCGACGACGATGCGCATGGTTCAGTCCTCCAGTGTGGCGACGAGCACGGCCTTGATGGTGTGCAGCCGGTTCTCCGCCTGGTCGAAGACGATCGAGGCGGGCGAGGTGAAGACGTCGTCGGTGACTTCCAGCCCGTCCAGGCCGTAGGAGTCGAAGAGGTCTTGGCCCAGCCGGGTGCTGCGGTCGTGCAGGGACGGCAGGCAGTGCATGAACTTCACGTCCGGGTTGCCGGTGAGGGCGAGCGTCTTGTCGTTGACTCGGTACGGGAGCAGCAGTTCGATCCGTTCGCGCCAGGTGTCAGCGGGCTCGCCCATGGAGACCCAGACGTCGGTGTGCAGGAAGTCGGCTCCGCGTACGGCGGTCTCGACGTCTTCGGTGAGCGTGATGCGGGCTCCGCTGCGCTCGGCGAGCGCCCGGCAGGAGGCCACCAGGGCGGGGTCGGGCCAGAGCGCGGCAGGGGCGGCGATGCGTACGTCCATGCCGAGCAGGGCGCCCATCGACAGCAGGGAGTTCCCCATGTTGTTGCGGGCGTCGCCCAGGTAGCAGTAGGCGATGTCCTGAAGCGGCTTGGCGCTGTGCTCGTGCATGGTGAGGACGTCGCACAGACTCTGGGTGGGGTGCGCGGTGTCGGTCAGGCCGTTGTAGACGGGCACGCCGGAGTGGGTGGCGAGTTGGGTGACGAGGGACTGGGCGGAGCCCCGGTACTCGATGGCGTCGAACATCCGGCCGAGGACACGGGCGGTGTCGGCGATGGATTCCTTCTGGCCGATGTGGGTGTCGCCGGGGCCGAGGTAGGTGGTGGCGACGCCCTGGTCGGCGGCAGCGACCTCGAAGGCGCAACGGGTGCGGGTGGAGGTCTTCTCGAAGATCAAGGCGACGTTCCGACCGGTCAGCCGTGGCCGTTCGGTGCCGGCGCGCTTGGCTGCCTTCAACTCGGCGGAGAGGTCGAGGAGGTGGTGGATCTCGGTGCGGGTGAAGTCGAGTTCGCTCAGGTAGGAGCGGCCTCGCAGGTCGACGGTCATGGTGTGGTTCCCCTTGCTGGGTCAGGCGGCCGGGTCGCGTTCGATGGGGCAGCTCATGCAGCGCGGGCCGCCGCGGCCGCGGCCGAGTTCGGCGCCGGCGATGGTGACGATCTCGATGCCCTGCTTGCGCAGGTAGGTGTTGGTGGTGACGTTGCGCTCGTAGCCGACGACGACGCCGGGGGCGAGGGCGAGGAAGTTGCTGCCGTCGTCCCACTGCTCGCGCTCGGCGCCCCGGATGTCCTGCGGTGCGGACAGCATGCGGACCTTGTCCAGGTCGAGGGCCTCGGCAAGGGCCGTCGCCAGGTCGGAGTTCGCCGCGACGTCGAAGCCGGTCTCCCGGGTATCGCTGGGACGCAAGGTCCACGAGCGCAGGGAGTCGGCCAGGCCCGGGTAGATGGTGAAGGCGTCGCGGTCGACCATGGTCAGCACCGTGTCCAGGTGCATGAAGGCGCGGGCGGCAGGAAGCTGGACGGCGACCAGGCGGTTCGCGGTGCCGGTGGCGAAAAGCCGGCGGGCGAGGTTCTCCACGGCCTGGGCGGTAGTGCGCTCCCCCATGCCGACCATGACGGCACCGTTGCCGAGGACGTGCACGTCGCCGCCCTCCAGGGTGCCCACCTCTCCGGCGAGGAGCGGTTCGATCGCGGCTGAGGCGAACATCGGGTGGAAGCGGTAAATGGCCTCGGCATGCAGGCTCTCGCGCCGCCGGGCGGTCTTGGCCATCGGGTTGACCGACAACCGGTCGTACATCCAGCAGGAGTTGTCGCGCGGGAAGAGGTGGTTGGGCAGCGGTGCGAGCGCGAAGTCGTCCGCGCCGAGCGCGTTCCAGACCAGGCTGTGCGAGGTGGCGAGCGGCAGGTCGCTCTTGAGGAGCCCGCCGATGAGGTATCCGGCGAGGGTCTCCCCATCGAGTCCGGCACAGAGCTCGCGCACCGGATCGAGCAGGGCCGGGCCGACAGTGGCCGCAGTGGCCACCCGGTCGAGCAGCCAGTCGCGGGCCTCGGGGATGTCAAGGGTCTGGGCCAGCAGGTCGGCGAAGTAGTGCACGCGGGCTCCGTGATCGCGCAGCACCTGGGCGAAGGCGTCGTGTTCCTCGCGGGCGCGCTTGGCCCACAGGATGTCGTCGAAGAGCAGGGAGTCGACATTGCGCGGGGTGAGGCGGGAGAGTTCAAGGCCGGGGCGGTGCAGGATCACCTGGCGCAGGCGGCCGACTTCGGAGTCGACGTGGAACGTGTTCATGGCGGGCTTCCTTGGTGGTGGGGTGTGGTCAGTGGTGGTGGGGTGTGGTCAGTGGTGGTGGCGGAGGATGTTCCGCTGCCGGGGCCCGCCGGTGGGGCCGGGGCGCGTTCCGCGGGAGGGCCGCTCGGCCGGTGCCGACGTCTCGGGTGCCCGCTGCTCGTCCTCGGTCCGGGGGCCGGGGATCACCGCTTCGGTGCCGCCGTACACGCCCTGGCCCCGCTTCAGCCACACGTAGACCGGCAGGCCGAGCAGCAGCACGAACAGCCCGTAGTAGACGGTCTGGTAGCCGCTTCCCTGGATCGACCAGTACGAGAAGGCGAGTGCCAGCGCGGCGACGGTGACGTCCCGGGCCAGCCGCCGCGGAGTGAGGCTCTCGCGCCCGCGCACCAGCAGCCAGTACAGCTGGGCGGCGGCGGAGAACAGGTACGGGATCACGGCGGTGAGCACGCTCAGCAGCACGATCTTGGTGAAGACGTCCTCGAAGCGCGTGTAGCTGAACACGGTGATCAGCGAGGCCAGCACGGTCGAGGCGACGATACCGAAGACAGGGACGTCGTTCTCGCCGCGCAGCCTGGCGAACGCGCGGGGGAAGAGGCCGTCGCGAGCTGCGGCGTACGGCATCTCGGCGCACAGCATGGTCCAGCCGTTGAGAGCGCCGATGCCGGAGATGATCGCGGCGACAGCCACGATGTCACCGGCCCAGGTGCCGCCGAAGATGTTGTTCGCGGCGTCGGTGAACGGCGCGGTCGAGTGACCCAACGTGCCGTGCGAGACGGTGCCGAAGACCGCGAGGGTGCCCAGAATGTAGATCACGGCACAGATGAGCGTGCCGTACACGGTGGCACGCGGCACGTTCCGCCCGGGCTCCTTCACTCGGCCGGCGACCACCGAGGCGGCCTCCAGACCGAGGTAGCTGAACAGCGCGATGGCGGCCGCGGCCGAGATCGCACCCAGCGCCGACTGTCCGCTGGCGTTGAAGGCGCCGAAGTTGTGGGGGTCGATGAACAACAGTCCGACGGTGGCCATGAAGATCAGCGGAACGAACTTCAGCACGGTCGTGATCACCTGGAACGCGCCCATGTTCCGGACACCGGTGAGGTTGATCGCGGCGGGAATCCAGAGCCCGATCAGCGCGATCAGCACCGAGCCCCCGGTCCTGTGCCCGGTGTTGACGAACACCTCGACGTAGCCGACCCACGCCACCGCGATCGCGGCGTTACCGGCCCACGCGGTGATCCAGTAGGACCAGGCGTTGAGGAACCCGGCGAACTCGCCGAAGGCCTCGCGGGCGTAGACGTAGGGCCCGCCGCTCGCGGGAAAACGCTTCGACAGCGCCCCGAAGGTGAGGGCCAGCGCGAGCGCGCCGAGGGTCACGGCGACGAACGCGACGAGGGAGATCGGCCCGTACGGGGCGAGGGCGGAGGGGAGCGCAAAGACTCCTGTGCCGATGATGCTGCCGATCACGAGCGCGGAGGCGGCGGGAAGGCCGAGCGCCACTGTGGGCGCCTTTCCCTTTCCGTCTCTTGGGGTTCCGGGCATGGTCGTACTCCTTGCGCAGGTCGCTACACGGGTGGGTCGATCCGTGAACGATCTTTCTGCGTCGGCACCGGGCACGGGCAGTGGCCACACGTCCCGTTGGCGGCCCGATGGTCCCGGAGCTGGAGGCCCGCCCAGCCCAAGCGGAGAGCGGATCCGCGGAGCGCGCCCCCAGGGCGTGTTTCGAAAGCCCCATCTGCCAGGCGGCGTCTGGCACGCACGCTCGCCTTCCTCCACGGGCACCTGCCAGGCCGGCGTGGTGCCGCCGCCGTCGGCCGGGTTGGACAACTCCCGTGTTCCGTCCAGCTGTTGGGCCCGTCCGGCCATGTTGCGCAGACCGCTGCGTCGGCCGCCGGGCGGGATGCCCACGCCGTTGCCGGACACCGTGAGCCGCACCTCGCGCCCGTGGGTCTCGAGTCCGACATCGGCCCGATCGGCGCGCGCGTGCCGGGCGATGTCGGTCAGGGACTCGGAGAGGACAACCACCACGTGGTCGGCGATCTCCTTCGGCACGCCCGTGTCGAGCAGGCCCTCCATGCGCACGCTCGGGGCGAAGCCCAGCACCGGCGCGACCCCCAGGCGGGCCTGCAGCTCCTCCAGCAGCTCATCCAGCCGCAACTGCGGCAGCCGGACCCGGGCCCCTCGGGGCCTCTCGCCGGCGATTCTTGCCAAGCCCCTCGTCCTGCCGACGGCTGGTCATCCTCGTCGGGGCCACGCCATCGGCCCGCGGCAGACGGCGGTGTGAGATCAGACTCACTGCCGGGGGAGGAAGACATGCCAGGCGGCGCGGGCAGCAGCGATGACGGGCCCTTCCGGCCCCAGGACTTCAGCGCCCTTCCTGCCTCTGCCGGCCCTGGACCTGCGTGGCTATGACCGCGGCCTGGATACGGCGCTCCACGCCGAGCTTGGCGAGCAGGCGGGAGATGTGGTTCTTCACCGTCTTCTCGGCGAGGTACAGCCGCTGGCCGATCTGACGGTTGGTGAGACCCTCGCCGATCAGGGCGAGGATCTCCCGCTCCCGCACGGTCAGACCGGGCAGGGCGTCCGGCTCTTCTTCCTGCTGCTGCCCGTCCCGAAGGCGGGCCATCAGCCTGGTGGTGGCGCTCGGATCCAGCAGGGACTGGCCGCGGGCCACGGTGCGTACTGCGGACACCAGGTCTGATCCTTGGATCTGCTTCAGAACGTATCCGGACGCGCCCGCCATGATCGAGTCCAGCAGCGCCTCCTCGTCGTCGAAGGAGGTCAGCATCAGGCAGGCCAGCTCCGGCATGCGCGAGCGCAGCTCCCGGCACACGGTCACGCCGTCGCCGTCGGGCAGCCGGACGTCCAGGACCGCCACCTGCGGGCGCAGTGCGGGGACGCGCACCAGGGCCTGCTCCACGGTGCCGGCCTCGCCGATCACATCGATGTCCGGCTCGTCGTTCAGCAGGTCGCGCACTCCACGTCGTACCACCTCGTGGTCGTCCAGCAGGAAGACCCGGATCGGACTCTCGTGGCCGGGCTGCTTGCTGTCCGCCATCATTTGCTCCCTGGTTCCGCGTTACTCGTCGATGTCCACTTGGACCGTACCGGTCTCCGTACCGGGATCTTTCCCGGATCCGGGCCGAGGGGCCAGGGCCGGTCGGCCCTGTTTCCACAGGGTCTCCCGCAGCCAGAGGCAGTGGTGCCGTGGCGGGCCGGACGCGTCCACGTCGAGGACCACGCCCCCTGGCAGCTTCCGGCAGCCGGTCGGACCCACACGGCCGAAGGGCGAGTCCGGCGGCCCTGTAGGGAGAGGCCCTATGGCCCCGTTCCCGGGGGTCTGACAGCCCTGGACCCACGCCGGTCCGCGCAGAAGTCTGAAGCCGCTGCCCAACGATCGAAGGAGCGGAGCAGATGACTGCGAAGAACACCGGCACCCACGTCACCTCCACCGTCGCAGTACAGGTGCGCTCGGACGGCGATGTGGACGAAGAGGCACTCGCGTACGTCCGGGCCAAGGTCGACACAGCCCTCAACCGGCCCGGAGTTCCAGACGTCAGCGGCAAGGTGAGGATCGCGAAGGCAGCGGCGCACCACGTCGAGGAGCCCTGGTCCGCCGGGGCCGAGCTCGTCGTGGGGAACACTCTTGTGGTCGTGCACGCCCAGGAGGCGACGGCACATGAACTGGCGGACCGGTTGCAGGACCGCCTCCGCAGCCAGCTGACTCGGGTCCTGCACCGCGAGGCGGCGGCCCGCAGGTCGGCCACTCCCCCACCGTGGCGTGGTGGCCAGGCCATCAGCGGGCGGGATTAGACCGACCGGCAATTGAGGGGTGGGTGAAGGAGCGGGGCTGGGGTGCGTGCATCGCAAGGCGGAGGATTGAGCCATGGCGAATGGGGCCTCCCCTGCTCGAGCGAAGCCGAGAGCTTGGGGAACATGGTGATGGACGACAACGCCGCGAGGTGCGTGCCCCAGCCCCGTGACGCCGCCCCCCAAGTGCCGGTCGGTCTTAGAGTCTCCCGGCCCTCCGGTGCGAGGCGGATCGGTCCTCCACCAGGTACGTCTGGGCCCTGCGCCGCGGCGCAGGGGGGCTGCGAGGCTGAAGGGGCGGCGAGGCGGCCGGTAGGTGCCTCGAGGTAGAGGCACTGTCACCCAGCGGGGAGCAAGGCCTGCCCGCCTCCCGCTCGCACCGTGAAGGAGGGAAGCGCCATGAAGACGCGCACCGTCGGCGAAGTCATGACCAGCGAGGTCGTCTGCGCAAGCCGGCGGACTCCGTTGGATGACGTGGTGCGGTTGCTGGACCGGCACCGTATCCGCGCACTGCCGGTCGTCGACCACGATGACAAGGTGGTCGGGGTGGTCTCCGGCGCCGATCTCGCGCACGGCTCTGTGGCCACGACCGCGGGAGAGCTGATGACGACCCCGGCGGTCACCATCCATCCGGAGCAACGTGTTTCGGATGCCGCACGGCTGATGGAACGTCAGAAGGTCGACCGTCTGCCCGTGGTGGATGAGGAGGACCGCCTCATCGGTATCGCCACCCGCCGCGACCTGCTGCGGGTCTTCTTGCGTACGGACGAGGAGATCCGTCAGCGGGTGGTGGAGGAGGTCCTGGTCAGCGCGCTGGGCCTGCCACCCGGCGCCGTCGCCGTTTCCGTCCGGGACGGCATGGTCATGCTGGAGGGACGCCTCCACCACCGTAGTGACGTCCCTCTGGCCGTTCGGTCGACCTGGCGTGTGGAAGGCGTCGTCGGTGTGGTCAGCAGGCTCGGGTTTGACATCGACGACTGCCGCCCGCGCAGCCGGCCGCGCACTGAATCATCCTGACCCGCCACCCGAGCGGCGCAGGTCACGCCGCGATGAACCCTGCCCCCTTGTCCGAACGCCCCCAGCCTGTCCGAAGCGACACCGGTCAGCCCCCGGAAGGGACCATCGGCACCTGGGAGTGGGGGCAAGGCAGGGCAAGAGTGAAGACGTGAGCGGCACCGGTCCACACCGCCTACTTCCTGGGGTGGGCAGGGCCGGCCGGACGCGGACGAGGGCCGAACGGCCCTGGTACGAGGAGTTCCGGTGCGGTTCCAATGACCGGATCGAGCCTGCCCGTGGGGCCCACTTCACCCGGGTGCCACGGACAGGCGGTCGGTCTTACATGCCGTAGCGGCGCGCCCCGGCCGTCACCACGGCGACCGGCCACGCGACAGCATCCGCGCGTCGGCCGAGGACAAGCCACAGTGAGCAACGAAACCGTACGGAAGCCTGCCATGACCATCGACCACGCCCAGCCCCTTCCTGCCGGACCGCGCCGGAGCGTCGAGCTCAACAGTGACGAAGCCTTGCGGCTGCTGGGCAGCGTGTCCTTCGGGAGGATCGTCTTCACTCGGCATGCGCTGCCGACCATCCGCCCGGTGAACCACGTCCTGGACAACGGCGACATCGTCATCCGCACTCACGAAGGCGCGGCGCTGACCTCGCGCGCGCGGCAGGCCGACGGCCAGGGCGTGGTCGTCGCCTACGAGGCCGACGCCATCGACCCGGACATGCACCTCGGTTGGAGCGTGACGGTCACCGGTTACGCCCACCTGGTGACCGAGCCGGGTGAACTGGCCCGCTACCGCGCACTGCTCAACCCCTGGGTGAACCAGACCATGGACTATGCGGTCCGTATCCGCCCGGACTTGATCACCGGCATCCGACTCACCGCCGCGAACGCCTGATCACGGTCCACGAGCCGCCGAGATCAGCCGTGTGGAGCCTCACCGCGTAGGCATCGGGCCAGCGCATCGGCGACCACACGGTCGTCGGCATTCCTCCCAGAACTCGCCGAACTCGACCGCCCGGTATGGCCGAGTCCGCCGCAAGTACATCCGGGAGAAATGCCTCGTCGATACCGAGGACGACGTCACGGAACGAACTGGCCCCGGACGCGTCACCGAAGGCGCCCGGCCGGTGTTCGTCCTCAGAATGCTGGCCGTCTCGCACGGGGACGATGGGCCGTCGGCTGCCCGGGACGGCCGCGAGGGCGACGGACCACAGTTGCACGCCGTGTGAGCTGCACACGCTGACGCCTGCCCCGATCGGTCGGCTCACAAGGCCCGTAGACCGTGCTCTCGGAACTGTTCGCGCACCCGTTCCGTCAGCTCCGGATCGGGAACAGGGGTGTCGCGGAGCGGGAAGCCGATGCCCAGGGCGTCGTATTTGTGGGCGCCGAGTTTGTGGAACGGCAGGACGTCCACCCGGTCGACATTGCCCAGGCCGGCCAGGAAGGCGCCGAGGCCGTCCACGGCGGATGGGTCGTCGGTCCAGCCGGGAACGAGGACGTAGCGGATGTACACGGGGATGCCCAGCCGGTCCAGGCGAGTCGCGAAACTGAGCGTGGGGGCGAGGGCGCCGCCGGTCAGCCGTCGGTAGGTGCCGATGTCGAAGGACTTGATGTCGAGCAGCACCAGGTCGGTGTCGGCGAGCAGCCCGTCGTCGGCACGGGCTCCCAGGAAGCCGGAGGTGTCCAGGGCTGTGTGCAGACCCAGCTCCTTGCAACGGCGGAGCACGTCGCCGGTGAAGCCGGGCTGGAGCAGCGGCTCGCCACCCGTGACGGTCACTCCCCCGCCCGCTGTGGTGACGAAGGCCCGGTACTTCGCGATCTCCGCCATCACCTCGTCGACGGTGGTCTCCCGCCCGTCCCGCATATGCCAGGTGTCGGGGTTGGCGCAGTACAGGCAGCGCAGCGGGCAGCCGTTGACGAACAGCACGAACCGGGTCCCGGGACCGTCCACACCGGTGGACAGGTCCCACGAGTGCACCCGGCCGGTGAGCTGCCCCGCCGCCGGGTCCGCGTGGCTCGTCACCGGCTTCGCCGCGGTGTTCACAGCGATCCGTGGAAGGTGCGGCTGATCACGTCGAGTTGCTGCTCGCGGGTCAGGCGGACGAAGTTGACGGCGTACCCGGAGACCCTGATGGTCAGCTCCGGGTACTTCTCCGGGTGTTCCATGGCGTCCTCGAGCGTCGCCCGGTTCAGGACGTTGACGTTCATGTGGAAACCGCCGAAGGTCATGTACCCGTCGAGGATGCCGACCAGGTTGCCGGCCCGCTCCGTGGGATTGTGGCCGAGCCCCTCGGGGGTGATGGTCGTGGTCAGCGAGATCCCGTCGCGCGCCTCCCCGTACGGCAGCTTCGCCACCGACAGCGCCGATGCGACCACCCCGTGCCGGTCCCGACCGTTCATCGGGTTGGCGCCGGGCGCGAAGGGCTGTCCGGCGCGCCGGCCGTCGGGCGTGTTGCCGGTGTGCTTGCCGTAGACCACGTTCGAGGTGATCGTCAGCACCGACTGGGTGTGCTCGGCACCCCGGTAGGCGGGGTGCTTGCGCACCTTGGCCATGAAGGACTCCACCAGGTCGACGGCGAACCCGTCGGCGCGGTCGTCGTTGTTGCCGTACGCCGGGAACTCACCCTCGGTCTCGTAGTCCACGGCGAGCCCGGTCTCGTCCCGGATCACCTTCACCCGGCCGTACTTGATGGCGGACAGGCTGTCGACGGCCACCGAAAGCCCCGCGATCCCGCACGCCATGAAGCGGTGCACAGGGTAGTCGTGCAGCGCCATCTCGATGCGCTCGTAGGCGTACTTGTCGTGCATGTAGTGGATGACGTTGAGCGCGTCGACGTACGTCTGCGCCAGCCAGTCCAGCATCCGGTCGTACGCCGCCGACAGCTCGTCGTAGTCCAGGTACTCGCCGGTCAGTGCGGGCATCTCGGGGGCGACCTGCTCGCCGGTCATCTCGTCCCGGCCGCCGTTGATCGCATACAGCAAGGCCTTGGCGAGGTTGACCCGGGCGCCGAAGAACTGCATCTGCTTGCCGACGGCCATGGCGGACACGCAGCAGGCGATCGCGGAGTCGTCCCCCGTGCAGGGGCGCACGAGGTCGTCGGACTCGTACTGGATGGAGCTGGTGTCGATGGAGACCTGGGCGCAGAACCGCTTGAACCCCTCCGGCAGTTGCGGCGACCACAGCACCGTGAGGTTCGGCTCCGGCGCGGGCCCGAGGTTGTACAGGGTCTGCAGGAAGCGGAAGGACGTGCGGGTGACCAGCGGGCGGCCGTCAGTGCCGATGCCGCCGATCGACTCCGTCACCCAGGTCGGATCGCCGGAGAACAGCGCGTCGTATTCGGGAGTGCGCAGGAACCGCACGATCCGCAGCTTGATCACGAAGTCGTCGATCAGCTCCTGGGCCCGGGGCTCGTCGATGGTCCCCTTCTCCAGGTCGCGCTGGAGGTAGACGTCAAGGAACGTCGACGTGCGGCCCAGCGACATCGCGGCGCCGTTCTGCTCCTTCACGGCGGCCAGGAAGCCGAGGTAGAGCCACTGCACGGCCTCGTGTGCGGTGGCGGCGGGACGGGAGACGTCGCAGCCGTACGACGCGGCCATCCGCGTCAGTTCACCCAGCGCCCTGATCTGTTCGGCCAGCTCTTCCCGGTCACGGATGACGTCCTGGGTGGAGGGCTGGTCGTCCAGCAGGGCCCGCTCGGCCCGCTTGACCTGGATCAGCTGGTCGGTGCCGTACAGGGCGACGCGCCGGTAGTCGCCGATGATCCGGCCGCGGCCGTAGGCGTCGGGCAGCCCGGTGATGATGCCGACCTTGCGCGCGGCCCGCATCGCGGGGGTGTAAGCGTCGAAAACGCCGTCGTTGTGAGTTTTGCGGTAGGTGCCGAAGACCTTGGTGACGAAGGGGTCGGGCTCGTAGCCGTACGCCTTCAGGCCGTTCTCCACCATGCGCAGGCCGCCGTCCGGCATGATCGCCCGCTTCAGCGGGGCGTCGGTCTGCAGCCCGACGATCAGCTCGCGGCCTTTGTCGATGTACCCGGGGGCGTGCGAGGTGATCGTGGAAGGGGTCGCGGCATCGACGTCGAGGATGCCCTTGCGCCGCTCCTCGGGGAACAGGGCGCTGACCTTCCGCCAGACGGCGAGTGTGCGCTCGGTCGGGCCGGCCAGGAACTCGGGACCGCCTTCGTACGGCGTGTAGTTGGCCTGGATGAAGTCACGCACGTCGACCAGTCCGCGCCAGCCCCGTCCGGCGAAACCGCGCCAGGCCTCGGCGGGAGCATCCACGTCTGCGCGGGTTGCCACGGTCATCACTGCCTCCGCATCGTTCGCGACACCGCTCACAGAGGATCCCGTGGGCGGCTGCGCTGCCGATGCTTGTCTGTCATCGCTGCCCGGGGCAGGGCCTGCGGGAACCCGTTGCCGCGCTGACCGGCCCCTCTCGACGGGGCCGGTCGGCCCCTGGCGCGGGTGGCGACACAGGTGCGCGGCTGCGTGACTCCGAGGCCCCACGCCGGCCGAGCGACTGGGCATCGGCCCGGCCGCCGGCGAGGTCAGGCGAGCGCGAGGAACAGCTTCTCGAGTTCCTCTTCGGTCATGGGCGGGGCGTCGGCTTCGCTCCGGGCGAGGCACTGACGCATCCCGCCGGCCACGATCTTGAAGCCGGCCCTGTCCAGGGCCCGGGAGACAGCGGCAAGCTGGGTGACGACGTCCTTGCAGTCGCGCCCGGCCTCGATCATGGCGATGACACCGGCGAGCTGGCCCTGCGCCCGGCGCAGCCGGTTCAGGACCGCGCCCATGGCTTCTTCTTCCACTTTCACCGGGCTCCTCCTTGTTCCGGCCCGAGAGATGACCGGCCAGGCCGGCGAACGACTTCAGACCACGATCACGGCTTGTCCCGCAGGGCTGCGATGACGGTGCGGATGTCGGTGCGCGGGCCGCGGTTGTAGGGCAGCTTGGCCAGCAGCATGCCCATGGCACAGCTGTTGCTGAGGGCCGCGTAGGTCAGGCCTGCGCCGACGGCGGTGCCGATCAGGTGGATGCCGGGCACCAGCAAGCCGGCGAGCCCGGTGGTCAGCACGATGGATCCGGCGACGAGCCGGACCTGGCGTTCCATGTCCCAGCGGTCGGAGCCATAGTTGACGGAACCGCCCGCTGCCTCCCAGGCGATCATGCCGCCGTCCAGGACACGCAGGTTCGGCAGTCCGGCCTCGGCGAGGGCGGCTTCCGCCTGTGCCGCGCGGGTGCCGGAGCGGCAGACGAGGACGACGTCTTCGTCGAGGTGGGTGAGGAGTTCGGCGCGATGCTCGCGCAGGGTGGCCATGGGCACGTTGTAGGCACCGGGTATGTGGACGCTGCGGAACTCGCCGGGAGTACGGACATCCAGAAGGCGGGGTCCACGGCCTTCCCGGATCAGCCGCTGCAGGGCGGCGGAGTCGATTGCGGCGGCGCGGGAGGCGTTGCTGGTCATGGGGGCTCCATAGGTGAGCGGACACATACCCAGGGGGTATGCAGGCGAGTAGGGGTGGACACCGGCAGCCCGCCAGGGCATGGGCTGCCCCTCGCGGGCATGCCGGTGGTCTTCGTGACGACCGGGGTCAGGCGTCGGCAGGTTCGGTCAGCAGCGCCCAGGCGGCGTAGCCGCCGAGGATGTCGGAGACGTCGGAGAAGCCGTGATGGCGCAGCAGGCTTGCGGCGATGGAGGAACGGTGACCGCCCGCGCAGTGCAGGACCAACGCACGGTCGCGCGGGATCTCCCCCAGGCGGCGGGGCAGCTCGCCGAGGGAGATGTGCAGCGAGCCGTCGATGAATCCCGCCGCGCGTTCTCCGCAGGTGCGAACGTCGACCACGAGCGGGGGCTCTCCGCTCTCCAGAGCGGTACGGAGCTGGGCGGCGGTCAGCCGGCTGGCGGGGCCGGCCTCGTCCGCCAGGGCCGCGAGGGCGTCCTCGGGATTGCGCAGATAGCCGGCCACCCGGTCGAAACCGATCCGGGCGAGTCGGGTGACCACCTCCTCCTCGCGGTTCTCCGGCGCGATGACCAGCAGTTGCGCGTCGGGGGTGAGCACGGTTCCGGCCTGCTCGGCGAACCGGCCGTCGGCCGGCACGTTGACCGATCCGCGCAGGTGCCCGGCACCGAACTCCTGCGGGCCGCGGGCGTCGACCACCACGGCCCCGGCCCGGCGCAGCGCCGAGAACTCCTCAACGGTCAGCGGCCGGGGCGCCGCGGCCGGGTTGTACAGCTCCCGATCCTTGCGGTTGAGTTCGGCGTCGTAGGAGAAGTAGCCCGGCGCCGCGGACTGGCCCGCGGCGACGAGGGCCACGAAGTCCTCTCGACTCATGGGCGCACAGGCGTAGTTGGTGGCACGCTGCTCGCCGATGGTGGACTGCTTCTCGGTGGAGAGATTCTTGCCGCAGGCGGAGCCCGCACCATGGGCGGGGAAGACCCGGACCTCGTCCGGCAGGCCCATCAGCTTGTTCTGGACGCTGTCGTGGAGCATCGCGCCGAGCTCCTCGGCGGTCACCCCCACCGAGGCGAGCAGGTCGGGCCGGCCCACGTCACCGATGAACAGCGCGTCGCCGGTCAGCACCCCGTACGGGACGGTGTCGGTGGCGTGCTCGTAGACCAGGACGCTGATCGACTCCGGGGTGTGCCCGGGGGTCTCCATGATTTCAAGGGTGACGTCGCCGAGGCCGACACGCTCGCCCTCGGTGAACTTGCGGATGGAGTACTCGGTCTCGGCGCGATGGCCGTAGCCGATCCAGGCGCCGGTGCGGGCCGCCATCTCCAGGTGTCCTGCGACGAAGTCGGCGTGGAAGTGGGTGTTGATGACGCCGACGACAGTGAAGCCGCGGGTCTCGGCATCGGCCATGTACTCCGAGATGTCCCGGCGCGGGTCGACGACCACGGCCTGGCCGCTGGTCTCGTCCGCGATCATGTACGACGCCTGGGAGAGGCAGTCGAGGTAGTACTGGGTGAAGAACACAGGAACCCTCCGTGAGGATGCATACATACCCCTAGGGGTATGTATGCTCAAAAGAAGACCGCCGGAACGCCCGCCCGGACGGCGGGGCGCTTCGTTCACGCGGCTCCGGGCACCGGCCCGGTGACGAGCGGGTGGCCCGTGCGGGCCCAGCCACTGGTGCCACCGGCGACCGAGACGGCACCCGCGCCGACGGCAGCCAGGCGCTCGGCAGCCCACTGACTACGGTTACCGCTGGCGCAGATCACGTAGACCGGCCGACCCCTGGGCACCTCGCCCGCCGCGGCGGCGAGGACGGACAGCGGGGCGAGTCGCGCTCCGGGCACATGACCGGCCCGGTACTCGTCCGGCTCCCGCACGTCCAGGACGAGCGCCCCCTCGGCCCACGCTGCCGCGAACACATCCAGATCCACTTCACGCACCGCGATTCCCTCGCTTCAACATACCCCCCTGGGTATTTCTTGTATGACGACAGTAGGCACGCCCCGACTCAGATGTCAAATACCCAGGGGGGTATAAATTCGAGGAGGTGCGGCGGTCCGCGAACGAAGGAGCCGGCCGACCGCCGGAGGCGGATGCCACAGAGCGGACCGCGTCGGCACAACATACCCGGGGGGGTATTCTGCCCTCAAGGAGGAGCCGAGAACGAAAGCCTTCCTCCATTGCTTTCATACCCATGGGGGTATGTGGACACGACTGAAGGTGATCATGGAAAACGAACAGACAACCGCCCACGGCGCACAGCCCGCCGACAGTGCGGAAGGCTGCAGTCGGTGAGCACCAGCCCCGCCGCGGTCGCACCCGCCGACACCCCAGTGCGCCTGGGACTGCGTGAGAACTGGGCGCAGTTCACCCTGCTCGTCATCGTCAACGTCTGCGTCGGCGCCCTGGTCGGACTGGAACGCACGACCGTTCCCCTCATCGGCACGGACGTCTTCGGGCTGACCAGCGATCTGGCCGTCTTCTCCTTCATCATCGCCTTCGGCGTCACCAAGGCACTGACCAACCTGGCCGCCGGCGAGCTGACCGCCCGCTTCCGCCGCAAGCAACTCCTCATGGCGGGCTGGCTCATCGGGATACCCGTCCCGTTCGCCCTCGCATGGGCGCCGTCCTGGGGCTGGATCGTCGCCGCGAACGTCCTGCTCGGCATGAACCAGGGCCTGACCTGGTCGATGACCGTGAACATGAAGATCGACCTCGTCGGCCCTGCCCGCCGCGGTCTCGCCACCGGCCTGAACGAGGCCGCCGGATACGTCGCCGTCGGCGCCTCCGCCCTGCTGACCGGTTACCTGGCCACCACATACGGCCTGCGCCCCGCACCCGAACTGATCGGCATCGTCTTCGTTGCCGCAGGCATCGCTCTGTCCCTGTCCGTCCGGGACACCGCGGCCCACGTGGCCCTCGAACTCGCCCGGCATCCCCGACCGGCCCGCGCGGAGCAGTCCACCGGGCTGGCAAAGACCTTCGCTCGTACCTCCTGGCACAACCGCTCCTTGCGCGGCGCCAGCCAGGCAGGACTCGTCAACAACCTCAACGACGGCCTCACCTGGGGCGTCTTCCCTCTGCTGTTCACCGACCATGGCCTGGGACTTGCCGCTGTCGGCCTGGTCAAGGGCCTTTACCCGCTGCTGTGGGGCATCGGCCAGATCCCCACCGGCCACCTCGCCGACCGCATCGGCCGCAAACCCTTGATCGTCACCGGCATGTTCGTCCAGGCAGCCGGATTCGTCCTCGCCCTGGCCCTGCTCGACCGGCCCCTGCTCGCCGGCGTCCTCTCCGCCGTCGCGCTCGGTCTGGGCACCGCCATGGTCTACCCGGCCCTCATCGCCTCCGTCTCCGACCACGCACACCCCACCTGGCGGGCGAACGCGCTCGGCACCTACCGCTTCTGGCGCGACATCGGCTACGCCGCAGGCGCCCTCGTCGCCGGTGTCCTCGCCGACGCCCTCGGCCTCAACGCCACTGTCATCGCCGCCGCCGCCCTCACCGCAGCCTCCGGCCTGCTCGCCGCCCGATGGATCACCGACCGCCCCGCCCGCTGAGCCCCCCATGGGACTCGAGGTCCGAGCGCGCCGCTCGGTTCACCCCGTTCGCACCGCAGCGGGACGACGTCATTGCCACAGTTGCCCAGAACTCCGCGTTCCCACCGCGGCGTGCCGTCCGTGCGCCGGCAGAGGCCCGGCACCGCAACGGATTTCAGCGTCCGCCATTCGGATGAAGCTGCGGTCGCCCCTGCGTGTGCGGAGACCGGGCTGCCCGCCTCCCCGTATCAGATAGCGGCGATGACCACAGTTCGAGAAGCACGATGACGGCCCCCGGCCCGGCGCGGGAGGCGGCCCCCGGTGCCTCACGGACAGTCCTTCCGGAGCAGCCGCGCGAACGGAAGCGGACGGTGCCCGGCAGGACGGCGAACGCCCGTCCCTTACCGGCGTGGAGGACGCTCTGGCCGACTGCGCTCTGTCTCCTGCCACTCGGTCTTCTCGGGGCGGCGGCGTGGTACGGACGGTGGGTCCGGCCCGGTGCGGACGAGTGGTGCTTTCTGCCCGTCGTGCGGGACGAGGGACTCCCCGGGATGGTCGGGAAGTTCTATCTCAAGGACAACGGGCGGATCGCGAACGCCGTTCTGGTCTGGGCGTACGGGAGGTTCGGCGTCGCGGGGCAACAGTGGTTCGGGCTGGTCAGCTGTGTGGTCACACTGGGGATCGTGTGGGCCGTGACCGTATCGGCGCTGCGCCGGGGCAGTCTGACGGCGCCACGGGGAGTCCCCTTGCTCGTGGCGTCGATGGTGACGGCCGTCTTTCTGTTCGCGACGCCCAACACGTACAAGACGTTCTACTGGCCCGCGTCGTCCGTCTCGCACACCATGGCGCCGGTGCTCGCCTGTGCCGCGGCCGTTCCGCTGCTCCGGGCCCGGTCGCGCGGGGGCAGGCGCTGCGCGCTGGTCACCGCTCTCGTGACGGGTCTCTGCCTGGGGACGCTTTCGGAGGAGGCGTCCGTCGTCGTGCTCGTTGTCCTGTCGGCTGTTCTGCTGCTCCTCGTCGGGCAGCGCCGTGCCCATGTGCGGGGCTGGTGCCTGGCGGGCATGGCGGGGACGGTGGCCGGGACTCTCGTGCTCTACACGTCGCCGGGCGCGAGTAGCCGGCGGAAGCGATTCGGCACGGACGGGGTGTCCTTCCTCGCACCCGACTCGCTCCTCGGATCCCTGCGAGGCTTCGGACACATCCTGGGAACGCTCCTCACGACGTGGGCCTATCTGGGGGCGGTCGCGGCGGGGATCCTGCTGGGGCTGCTCATCAGAGGGCCCGGTGGGCGGCGCGTGGCCCTGCCGGAGCGCTGGCCGCTGCTGTCCTGCGCCGGTGTCCTCACGTTCCTGGTCTCCGGATATCTCTGCACGGTCGTCGCGTATTCCGCCTTCGGCGAGAGCGTGACGACCTCCTCACGGATCTGGAACGACTACCTCCTGCTGTACGTCGCGGTGCTCGTCGGAGCCGGCGCGGTGGTGGGAATCGCCCTGGGTCTGCGCCTGCACCGCACCGGTGCGGTGCAGGCGGCCGGTGCGGGAGTGTGCGCCGTCGTGTGCCTCGCGCTCGCCGTCCCGCTGGGCCGGCTCGAACATGACATGCGCGTACGGGCGGTGAAGTGGGACCGCCAGGACCAGTGGTTGCGCGCACGTGCGGCGGACGGCGACCGGGTTCTCCCGTACAAGCCGTTGTCGGTCAGCGGCATGGTGGAACCGTTCCGTCATCACGGGCGGAAGGTCTGGCCGGCCACATGCGTCGCCGACTACTACCACCTGGAGCGGATCACCTACTCGCTGAAGCTCCCCTGACCGCGCCGGACGCCTTCGTGATCGCGATCATGACGGCGTCGTCGCCCAGGTGCCCGCCGGCGTGCCGCAGCAGGTCGGTGTGGAGATGCTCGACAAGGGCGTCGGGGCCGGTGCCGTTCCAGGTGGCGAGCCGGTCGGCGAGCGGGTAGAAGGTGCCTCTGCGGTCGCGTGCCTCGATGACTCCGTCGGTGTAGAGGAGCAGCAGATCGCCGGGGTGGAAGCCGAAGGTCTCGACCTCGTACTGGTTCTCCGACACCATGCCGAACCCCAGCGGGAGCGCGGGTTCCCTGACCTCCAGTGCCTCGACACGGCCGTCGCTGCGCAGCAGCAGCGGAGGGGGATGTCCGCAGTTCACCAGTCGGACGCTGTGGTCCTCCGCGCAGACGTCCAGGACCAGCGCGGTCACGAACGATTCGTCGTACTCCGGATCCGTCTCGGCGAGCTGGGCCATGTTCCAGTACGAGGCATTGGCGATGTGTGCCACGGCGCCGGGCAGCGAGAGGTTCTCGTACGCCGCCCCGCGGAACGCCCCCACCACCACCGCGGCGTCGTCGACGGCGGGCAGGCCGCTGCCGCGGACGTCGCCGACCACGAGGCGGGTCCCGCCCGGGGCGGGCACCGCGGCGTACAGGTCACCGCCGATCTGGGCTTCCTCCTCGGCCGCGATGTACACGGACGCGATGCTCAATGGGCCGATCTGGTGGGGCAATGGGTGCAACAGGACCTGTTGCGCCATCACAGCCACCGAGCGCACCCGGTCCAGTTGCCGCTCGTGCCGGTCGAGGGCATAGCGGAACACCACCAGGAACGCGGAGATCACCGCGACGGCGCCGATCTGGGCCTCGTGGTTCGGTGTCCCGACGCCGCCGTGCAGGACGCCGATGACGACCTGGGCCGCGACGGCCAGCGCTCCGACGGCGGCCGTGGGGCCGGGGCCGGCGAAGGAGGCGGTGAGCGCGGGCGCGGCGACGAGGAACGGGCCGAGGTGGATGGACTCCGGGGTGCTGATGTCGATCAGCGCGACGGTCGCGATGAGGGCGAACGGCACAGCCAACAGCACCCGGCTCAGCCGCCAGGACGGGGTGCGGCGGTGGTCGCTGTGCCGGACGCGCATGTCTACTGCTTACACCCCTGTCGACCGGTCCGCGCCCCGTCGTCGTCAGCGGGACCCTCAGGTGCGTCACCCGCACGGACCGTGTGCGTTCGCCGGTTCCGGTCGCCCGGTCCACGATCGGGGTCCGGGTACCGAGGGGAGAAGACCGATCGTGGACACATGGGACTCGCAGGACAGCTACGGGCAGCCGCAGCAGCGGACCGGATACCTCCGCCCGAAACCGCCCCGGCTCCGTGTCGACGCGGCGCGGCTGTGGGCGGGCGGCGCCATGACCGTCGTCGTCGCCGCGCTCACCGCCGTCGCCGGGGTGCTCCTCTTCCGTGGGGTCCTGGACGTGCCCCTCTTCGCGCCGGAGAGCGACGGAGCGCTGGGCGACGCCTCGACGGGACTGCTGGCCACCGGGGCCGGGCTGGCAGCGCTGGCGGCCACAGCGTTGGTGCATCTGCTGATCCTCACGACGCGGCAGCCGGGCCCGTTCTTCGTCTGCATCGTCGCCCTCGCCACTGCCGTCATGGTGCTGCTGCCCTTCACCACATCGGTCCCGGTCAACGCCAGGATCGGCGCGGCGGCCATCTGTCTCGCCATCGGGATCGTGATCGGTACCCTGCTGTCCGCCGCCGGCCGCAGCTCGGTGCGACGCTCCCCCTACTGACGGCCGGATCCTGGGCGTGCGGGGCGCACGGTCCCGGCGCGGGCCGCGTCCTCCACCGGCCGCTGGGACCTGGTGGTCGGCTTCGACGGGATCGGCTCGCCGCTGCGGACGCGGCTGCACGGCGACCGCTACGCCCCCGAGCACACCGGATTCGCCAACTGGCGGGTGACAGTGCCCCTCAGCCGCAGGTACAGGGATGCGCTTGCCGTGCTGGCGTGGCGCCACGTCACACCCGCACGGTGTTTTCACGGCAGTACGGCGATGCCGTCGAGCTCGACGAGTGCCTGTTCGTCCCAGAGCCTGGCCGTCCCGATGACCGCCATCGCCGGGTAGTCGCGGCCGGCCAGCCGTTGCCAGATCCGCCCGAGTTCGGGGGCGTGTGCGCGGTAGCCGGCAACATCCGTGGCGTAGACGGTCACCCGCGCCAGGTCGGCCGGGGAGCCCCCGGCCGCACGCAGCGCGGTGAGCAGATTGGTCAGGGCCGTCGCGAACTGCTCGGGCAGCGTGGCGCCGATGACCTTGCCGTCCCGGTCGAGGGCGGTCTGCCCGGCCAGGAGGACCAGGCGGCTGCCGGTCGCCGCGACGGCGTGCGAGAAACCCGTGGGCGGGGACAGTTCGGCGGGATTGATCCGGTGGATCGGGCTCATACGGGCGGCTCCTGATTCACGGTCGGCGTCCGATGTGAGGCCGGCGTCCGATGCGCGGTCCCCGTCGCTGTCTCCGTCGCTGTCACCGTCGCCGTCGCGTACAGCTCCTTGGCGATGATCGTGCGCTGGACCTCGGTGGCGCCCTCGTAGATCCGCGGGGCACGCACCTCCCGGTAGAGATGTTCGAGCAGATGCCCCCGGCGCAGCGCGCGGGCGCCGTGCAGCTGGACGGCTGCGTCGACGACGTACTGCGCCGCCTCGGTGGCGTACAGCTTCGCCATTGCCGCCCGGCCCGGTACGCCGGGCTCCCCCGCGTCGTACGCCGCCGCGGCCGCGTACACGAGAAGCCGCGCGGCCTCCGTACGGGTGGCCATCTCGGCGACCTGGTGGGAGACGGCCTGCAGTTCCTTCAGCGGGCCACCGAACGCGGTGCGTTGCGCGGTGTGGTGGAGGGTCGCATCGAGGGCGGCGCGGGCCATTCCGACGGCGAACGCGCCGACGCTGGGGCGGAACAGATTGAGGGTGTTCATGGCAACCCCGAAGCCGCGGTCCGGTTCGCCGAGCACATCGTCGGGCGTGACCGGGACCCCGTCGAAGGCGAGGGCCCCGATCGGGTGCCGGCAGAGCATGTCGAGGGCGCTGCCGGTCAGTCCCGGGCGGTCGGCAGGGACCAGGAACGCGGTGACCCCGCGGGCTCCGGCGCCCGGTGTCGTACGGGCGAAGACGGTGTAGAAGTCCGCCTCGGGGGCGTTGGAGATCCAGCACTTCTCACCGGTCAGCCGCCAGCCGTCCGGGGCGTGCTCGGCCGCCAGGGCGAGCGCCGCGGCGTCGGAGCCGGCGCCGGGCTCGCTCAGTGCGAAGGCGGCGACGGCACGGCCGGCCCGCACCTCGGGAAGCCAGCGTGCCCGGTGGGCCGGGGTACCCGCCTGGACCAACGGGTATGTGCCGAGTCCCTGGAGGGCCAGCGCGGTCTCGGCCTCCGTGCAGCCGCGGGCGAGGGACTCCCGCAGCAGGCAGAGGTCGAGGGCGCCGGAGGAGAAAAGGCGGTCGAGCAGGCCGAGTTCGCCCAGGGCGGCGATCAGCGGGCGGTTGACGTGCCCCGGTTCGCCCTTCTCGGCGAGGGGGCGCAGCTCCTGTTCGGCCAGGGTGCGCAGCTCTTCGCACCAGGCGGTCTGTGCCGGATCGAGTGAGAATGCCGTCATACCGGCGCCTCTCCTGTCCCCTATCGCGAACTGTTGACTACCGTCATTCAAACGATACGCTCCATGGGCGACAAGGGGGCGATCCGCTATGGACCCGAAGACCTCAGCGCACCTCGACACCTTTGCCCGGGAGCATCTGCCACCCACGGACCAGTGGCCGGAACTGGTCTTCGGCCTTCCCGAGCTGAACTATCCGGACCGGCTGAACTGCGCCGCCGAGCTCCTCGACGGCACGGTCGCCCGCCTCGGTCCCGACCGCCCCGCCTTCCATACGCCCCAGGGCGAGATCTGGAGCTACGGGAATCTCCAGGACCGGGTCGACCGGATCGCCCATGTCCTGACCTCCGATCTGGGGATCGTCCCCGGCAACCGGGTTCTGCTCCGCGGCCCCACCACGCCCCACCTCGCCGCCTGCTGGCTGGCCGTGCTGAAGGCGGGCGCGATCGCGGTGACCGTACTGGCCCAGCAGCGGGCCCAGGAGCTCGCCACCATCTGCTCAATGGCCCAGGTCGGTCATGCGCTGTGCGACGTCCGGTCGGTCGACGACCTGGTGAAGGCGGGGGTACCAGGGCTGCGGATCACGGTGTACGGAGGTGACGGCCCCGACGATCTGCTGCACCTGGCCGAGGGGCGGCCGGGGCCCTATCGCGCCGTGGACACGGCCGCGGACGATGTCGCGCTGATCGCGTTCACCTCGGGCACCACCGGACGGCCCAAGGGCTGCATGCACTTCCACCGCGATGTGCTCGCCATCGCCGACACCTTCTCCCATCACGTCCTGCAGCCCCGTCCCGACGACGTGTTCGCGGGCAGTCCACCGCTCGGCTTCACCTTCGGGCTCGGCGGTCTGGTGGTCTTCCCGCTGCGGGCCGGAGGGTCGGCCCTGCTGCTGGAACAGGCCGGTCCGCGGCAGCTGCTGCCCGCGCTGGCCTCCCACCGCGTCTCGGTCCTGTTCACCGCACCGACCGCCTACCGTGTGATGCTCGACCACCTCGACACACACGATCTCGCCGCGCTGCGGCGCTGCGTGTCGGCGGGCGAGAACCTGCCCCTGGCGACCTGGCAGTCCTGGTACGAGCGGACCGGCCTGCGCATCATCAACGGCATAGGCGCCACCGAACTGCTGCACATCTTCATCTCCGCCGCCGACGACGTGATCCGCCCCGGCACCACCGGGGTTCCCGTGCCCGGCTGGGAGGCGCGCGTGCAGGACCGGGACGGCCGCGCGGTGCCCGACGGGGAGCCGGGACTGCTCGCCGTCCGCGGCCCGGTCGGCTGCCGCTATCTCGCCGACATCCGCCAGTCGGAGTACGTACAGCACGGCTGGAACCTCACCGGCGACACGTACACACGTGACAGCGACGGCTACTTCCACTACGTCGCGCGCGCCGACGACATGATCATCTCCTCCGGGTACAACATCGCGGGTCCCGAGGTCGAGGACGCCCTGCTGCGCCATCCGGAGGTCGCCGAGGTGGCGGTGGTCGGGCATCCGGACGAGCTGCGCGGGCAGATCGTGGTGGCGTACGTGGTGCTGCGCGAGGGCGGCGGAGCGTCGGCCGACGAGTTGCGCACCCACATGAAGAACGAGCTCGCCCCCCACAAATGCCCGCGTGTCATCGAATTCGTGCCGGCGCTTCCCCGGACCGCCACCGGCAAGCTGCAGCGGTTCCGGCTGCGAAGCAACGGGGACCGGACCGGCGCACGGGACCTAGAGTGATCACGTGGCCGACCAGCACACCCCCAGATCCCTGATCGTCACCCTCTACGGCGCGTACGGTCGCGCCCCCGGCAATGCACCGCTGCCGGTGGCCGAACTGATCCGACTGCTGTCCGTCCTCGGTGTCGACGCCCCGTCCGTACGCTCCTCCGTCTCCCGGCTGAAGCGGCGCGGGCTGCTCGTCCCTGCGCGGACGGTGAGTGGCGCAGCCGGGTACGCGCTGTCGTCCGACGCCCGCCAACTGCTGGACGACGGCGACCGGCGGATCTACGCCCACCCGTCGCCGCCGCTCCAGGACGGCTGGGTGCTCGCCGTCTTCTCCGTACCGGAAGCGGAACGGCACAAGCGGCACCTGCTGCGCTCGCGGCTGGCCCGGCTCGGCTTCGGCACGGCGGCGCCGGGGGTGTGGATCGCGCCCGCCGCGCTGTACGACGAGACCCGGCACACGCTCGAGCGGCTGGAACTCGCCCCGTATGTGGACCTGTTCCGCGGGGAACACCTCGGCTTCGCCGCGACGCGGGAGTCCGTGGCGCGCTGGTGGGACCTCGACGCGATCGCCCGGCTCCACGTGGACTTCCTGGAGCAGCACGAACCGGTGCTGCGGGCCTGGGAGTCACGCACCGGCGCCCCCGATCCCGAGACCGCCTACCGGGACTATCTGGCGGCCCTGGACTCGTGGCGGCAACTGCCGTACGCCGATCCGGGCCTGCCGGAGGAGTTGTTGCCGAAGGAGTGGCCCGGGGGGCGGTCGGCGGAGGTGTTCGGGCTCCTGCACGCCCGGCTGCGGGACGCGGGAGAACAGTTCGTACGGCCATGACCTGCCGCGGGCGCCGAAATGCAGGTGCTCCCGATGCCCCGCGCCCTGCAGGATGAACCATGACCTGGACCTTTACGGATGATGTCGAAGCATTCCTGGACGTGGCAGGCGCCTCGCTGGCGGCCCGCCCTGCCGAAAACACCCTGGTACTGACCGTCACCGCAACCCTGCGGCGCAGCGGCCCGCACGCGTACGGCGACGCCGCGCCGTTGCTGGGCTGGTGGCGCGGGCCGGACGGCGAGGTCGCGGGAACCCTGGTGCAGACTCCGCCCTACCCCCCACTGCTGGGCACGGTCGCCCCCGAGGCCCTTGCCCCACTGACCGCGGCACTCCCCCTGACCAGCGTCAACGCGGACCGCCCCACCGCCGAGGCGCTGGCCGCCGGCTGGCCCGGCCACCGCGTCGAGCAGGAACAACGGCTCTACCGGCTCGGCGAGCTGATCCCACCGTCCCCCGCCCCCGAGGGCGCCCCGAGGACCGCCACGACCGCCGACCGCGAACTGCTCCTGGCCTGGCATCTCGCCTTCGCCGAAGAAGTCGGCGAGCCCGGCACCCACGCCGAGCGGCTGGTGGACGAGCGGACGGCGTCCGGCGGGCTGACACTCTGGGAGGTCGGTGATGTCCCGGTCTCGATGGCGGGCGTCTCACCCCGGGTCGCGGGCACGGTACGGGTCACGACCGTGTACACACCGCCGGAGTACCGGGGTCACGGCTATGCGGCAGCTGTGACGGCAGACGTCAGCCGGGCGGCACGGGAGGCGGGCGCGGCCGAGATCCTGCTGTTCACGGACCTTGCCAATCCGACCAGCAACGGCGTGTATCAGCGGATCGGCTTCCGGCCCGTCTCGGACCGGCTGCTGATCAGTGCGCAGGACGCCGGCGCGGAGGAGAGATGACCGAGTCCGGTGAGGTCCGGGGGCCGCTCTGGCTGATCGCCGCGCATGTGGTGCGCGTGCGGCAGTACGGGGAGGGCGGTCGGGAACTGCGGCCGGGCACCACGTCGGAGTATCTCGCGCTCAGCTCAGGGTGAGCCGCGGCTTCGGTGCGTCCGTGCGGCCGGTCGGGGGTGTGCGGCTGCCCGCGCGGTACGGGAGCGGCCAGGGTGCGCCCGGTCCCGCATAGCCCTGGTCGGCCGCCGCGTGCAGGGTCCAGTGCGGGTCGTAGAGGTGCGGGCGGGCCAGGGCGCACAGGTCGGCGCGGCCCGCCAGCAGCAGGGAGTTGACGTCGTCCCAGGAGGAGATCGCGCCGACCGCGATGACCGGCACGACCAGGGTGTTGCGGATCCGGTCGGCGTACGGGGTCTGGTACGAGCGGCCGTACTCGGGGCGTTCGTCGGGGACGACCTGGCCGGTGGAGACGTCGATGGCGTCGGCGCCGTGCGCGACGAACGCGCGGGCGATCTCGACGGCGTCCTCGGCCGTCGTGCCGCCGTCGGCCCAGTCGGTGGCGGAGATCCGGACGGTCATGGGCCGGTCGTCGGGCCACTCGGCGCGGACCGCGTCGAAGACTTCGAGGGGGAAGCGGAGTCGGTTCGACAGCGGTCCGCCGTAGGCGTCGGTGCGTCGGTTGGTGAGCGGCGAGAGGAAGCCGGAGAGCAGGTAGCCGTGCGCGCAGTGGAGTTCGAGCAGGTCGAAGTCGCAGGTGACGGCGTGCCGGGCGGCTGCGGCGAACTGGGCGCGGATGACCTCGAGTCCGGCCCGGTCCAGGGCGTGCGGGACCTGGTTGACTCCTTCCGCGTACGGGATCGGGGAGGCGGCGGACAGGGGCCAGTTGCCCGCGTCGAGCGGCTGGTCGATGCCGTCCCACATCAGCTTGGTGGACCCCTTGCGGCCGGAGTGGCCGAGCTGGATGCCGATCGCTGTGCCCGGCGCCGAGGTATGGACGAAGTCGGTGATCCGGGTCCAGGCGGCCGCCTGTGCGGGGGTGTAGAGGCCGGCGCAGCCGGGGGTGATGCGGCCTTCGGCGCTGACGCACACCATCTCGGTCATGACGAGCCCGGCGCCGCCGAGTGCGCGGGCGCCCAGGTGGACGAGGTGGAAGTCGCCGGGGACGCCGTCGACCGCCGAGTACATGTCCATCGGCGAGACGACGACACGGTTGCGGAGTTCGAGACCGCGCAGCCGCAGCGGGGTGAACATCGGCGGGGTGTCCGGGGCGCAGCCGAACTCCTCCTCGACGGCCGCGGTGAAGCCTGCGTCACGCAGCCGCAGGTTGTCGTGGGTGACGCGGCGGCTGCGGGTGAGGAGGTTGAAGGCGAACTGACGGGGCGCCTGGTCGACGTAGGTACCGAGCTCCTCGAACCAGCGCAGGCTGGCCGCGGCGGCGCGCTGGGTCGATTCGACGACGGGGCGGCGCTCGGTCTCGTACGCGGAGAGGGCGGCGGGCAGGTCGGGCTGTTCCTCGATGCAGGCGGCGAGCGCGAGGGCGTCCTCGACGGCGAGTTTCGTGCCGGAGCCGATGGAGAAGTGGGCGGTGTGGGCGGCGTCGCCGATGAGGACCGTGTTGGCGTGCGACCAGCGGGCGTTGACGACGGTACGGAAGGTGAGCCAGGAGGAGTTGTTGGAACGCAGCGGGCGGCCGCCGAGGACATCGGCGAAGATCTTGGCGCAGCGTTCCGTCGAGGCAGCGGCGTCCATGGTGTCGAACCCGGCCGCGCGCCAGACCTCCTCGCGCATCTCGACGATGACGGTGGAGGCACCGGCCGAGAAGGGGTAGGCATGCAGCTGCATCACGCCGTGTTCGGTCTCGGCGATCTCGAAGCGGAAGGCGTCGAGGGCGAAGTCGGCGGCGAGCCAGATGTAGCGGTTGCGGTGGGTGGTGAGGGTGGGCCGGAAGGTGTCGGCGTACGCCTCGCGGGTGGCGCTGTGCACCCCGTCGGCGGCGATCACCAGATCGTGCGTCGCGGCGAGTTCGGCGGCGGGCGGGGCCTCTTCGCGGAAGCGCAGCCGTACCCCCAGCGACCGGCAGCGCTCGTGCAGGATCTCCAGGAGCCGTCGGCGGCCCAGCGCCGCGAAGCCGTGGCCGCCGGATGTCTGGGTCCGGCCGCGGTGGACGATGTCGATGTCGTCCCACCGCACGAACTCGGCCTGGAGCGCCCGGTACACCACGGGGTCGGCGTGCTCGATACCGCCGAGCGTCTCGTCGGAGAGGACGACACCGAAACCGAACGTGTCGTCCGGGGCGTTGCGCTCCCAGACGGTGATGGAGCGCTCCGGGTCCAGGCGCCCCAGGAGCGCCGCGGCGTAGAGTCCGCCGGGGCCGCCGCCGATGACCGCGATCCGCCTCGTGTCGCACCGCATCGCGTTACCTGCCCTGCCATTTCGGCGGCCGCTTCTCCGTGAACGCGGCGTGGAACTCGGCGTAGTCGTCGCCGTGCATCAGCAGCGCCTGGGTGGCGGCGTCCATCTCGACGGCGGCGGCGAGCGGCATGTCGAGTTCGGCGGTGAGCAGCGCCTTGGTCTGGGCGAGGGCGAGGGCGGGTCCTTCGGCGAGGCGGTGTGCGAGCGCCGCGGCGCGCGCGTCGGCCTGCCCCTCCTCGGTCAGCTCGCTGATCAGCCCGATCCGTTCCGCCTCGGGGGCGCGGACCTGCTCGCCGAGCATCAGCAGCCGGGTGGCATGGCCGAGACCGACGACGCGCGGCAGCAGATACGCCGCCCCCATGTCCCCGCCGGAGAGTCCGACCCGGGTGAAGAGGAAGGCGAACCGGGCGGACGGGTCTGCGACGCGGAAGTCGGCGGCCAGCGCGAGAACGGCACCGGCGCCCGCGGCGACCCCGTGGACGGCTGCGACGACGGGGAAGGGGCACTCGCGCAGCGCCCGTACGACCTGTCCGGTCATGCGGTTGAAGTCGAGCAGCTGCGCGGTGTCCATCGCCAGGGTGGCGCCGATGATCTCGTCGACGTCGCCGCCGGAGCAGAAGCCCCGCCCCTCGCCGGCCAGCACCAGGGCGCGCACGGAGCGTTCGCGGGACAGCTCGGCAAGGAGATCGCGCAGATCGGCATAGGCGCCGAAGGTGAGCGCATTGAGTTTCTCGGGGCGGGCCAGGGTGACGGTCGCGACGCCGTCGTCCGTCGTCAGCCGCAGATGACGCCAGTGCTTCGTGCGTGGCGCGGAGCTGGGAAACGGGCTCATGGGCGGTGGTCCCCTTCAGCCGTCGGGCTGCTACCTGCTCTCGAATTTATCACTCATCCGTGACTCCCGTCACGAGTACGCAATAAGGCTGAGGTGAGGGCGACGTGGCGAAAGTCCCATTCGTACCGGTCGCTCGCCCCTTGTCTGCGTCGTTGCACTTCGTATGGTTGAAACCGCGAAGTCTTGAGCTCCAGAAAGTCGTGACCTCCGGAACGGAAACCTGCTGTGCCCGCCGATGGACCGATCCCCGCCTCCTGGCGTATCCCACTGCCGCACTCGACGGCGGCAGTGCCGATCGCCCGCGCCCTGATCCGTACGGCGCTGACGGACATCGGCGCCTCCAACGACTCCCTCGACATCGCGGAGCTCCTCACCGCCGAACTGGTCGCCAACGCCGTGGAACACACCGCCGGCGACGATCCGCTCGAGCTGGTGGTGGTGGAGATTCTGGAGACCGGCTGGCAGGTGGAGGTCCACGACCGCGACCCGGCTCCGCCGGGCGATCTCTCCCGGCCCGGTCCGGGCAGCGAACCGGACCCCTGGCAGGAGCACGGCCGGGGCCTGCTGCTGATCCGCACCCTCAGTTCGTCCTGCGGCCATCGCACGACGGAGCACGGCAAGGCGGTCTGGTTCACCCTGCCGTCGCACCAGCCCCAGCACTAGGGCGTGTTTCAAAGTCCCGCCTGGCAGGCGGGACTTTGAAACACGCCCCAGGGTGTCCGGCGGGCGCTCTCAGGCCCGCTCCACACCGGCCAGCCGCGACCGGCGTCGCCCGTAGCAGGCGTACACCGCCGCGCCGACCAGCAGGAAGACCGCGAACTGCACCCAGGTCGCCCAGCCCGTCCCATACATCAGATAGAGACAGAAGCCGACGCCCAGGATCGGGCTGGCCGGATAGAGCGGCACCCGGAAGGAACGCTTCAGCCCGGGGTGGCTGCGGCGCAGCGCGATCACCGCGACATTGACCGCCACCATGGTGGCGAGCGTGCCGATGGTGGTCAGGTTCACCACCGCGTCGAGGGACGCGAAGGCCGCCGGAACGGCAAAGACGACGGCGACGATCCAGGTGTTGGCGACGGGCGTCGCGGTCCGCGGCGAGACGCGTTCGAAGACCCGCGGGACCAGGCCGTCGCGGGACATCGACATCAGGATGCGGGTCTGCCCGTACATCACCGCGAGCACGACGGACGCGATGGCGACGACCGCACCGAAGGCGACGATGCCGCCGCCCACGGTCGAGTCGGTGACCTGGTTGACGATCAGCGAGAGCGCGGCCGGCTTGTTGGAGACGGCGTCCGCGCCGAGTGCCCCGATGGCGGTCAGGGCGACCACGCAGTAGAGCAGGGTGGCGACGCCGATGCAGATCATGATCGCGATCGGGATGTTCCGGCGGGGGTTCTTGACCTCTTCACCGGCGGTGGTGATGGCGTCGAAGCCGATGTACGAGAAGAACGCCAGCGAGGCGCCGGAGGTGATCCCGGCCACACCGTGGGTGGCGAACGGCGAGAGGTGGCCCGCCTCGAACGCGGTGAATGCGATGGCGCAGAAGGCGATCAGGATGCCGATCTTGAGGACGGCCATCGCGGCCGTGGCGCCCGCGCTCTCGCGGACGCCGCGCACCAGCAGGGTGGCGGCCATCATGATCACCACGACGGCGGGGAGGTTGATCACGCCGCCGTCGCCGGGCCCGGCGGACAGGGCGGCGGGCAGGTGCCAGCCGACGAGGCTGTTCAGCAGCTCGTTGACGTACTGGCTCCAGCCGACCGCGACCGCGGAGACCGAGACGCCGTACTCCAGGAGCAGGCACCAGCCGACGAGGAACGCGGTGCGTTCGCCGAGGGTGGCGTAGGCGAAGGAGTAGGAGCTGCCGGAGACCGGGATGGCGCCGCCCAGCTCGGCGAAGGAGAACGCGGTGAAGATGCAGGTGATCGCGGCGAGGACGAAGGAGACGACGACGGCGGGACCGGCCTCGGCGACGCTGTCGGAGAGGCCGACGAAGATGCCGGTTCCCACGATGGCGCCGATGCCGAAGCACACGAGCTGGAACAGCCCCATGGTGCGCTTGAGGCCGTGCCCCTCCAGGTCGGCGCCGGATTCGGCGACCAGCTGGTTGGGGCTCTTGATGCGCAGTCCCGGCCGGGGCGACAGGCTCTGCGGGCGGAGCGGACTCACGGGGATGATCTCTTCTCTGGTGGAGCATGTGGGGGCGTGCGCGCGGAGCTGGTGGGGGCTCCGGCCGGCTCCGTGGGGGGACGCGTCAGATACGACAGTGGGGTCCGAGCCCGCGAGCTCGAACCCCACCAAGTGGAACCACTGTAACGAATTGCCCGCATGTTCACCCAATCGGGCGCATTTTCATGCAGGACCCGGCCGGCGACTCGTCAGGCGGCGGCCAGCGTCGCCACCAGGACGGCCTTGATGGTGTGCATCCGGTTCTCGGCTTCGTCGAAGACGATCGAGTGCGCGGACTCGAAGACCTCGTCGGTGACTTCCAGCTCGGTCAGCCCGTGGGCGGCATGGATCTCGCGGGCGACCTCGGTACCGAGGTCGTGGTAGGCCGGGAGACAGTGCAGGAACTTCACATCGGCGTTCCCGGTGGCGTTCAGGACGTCCATGGTGACGGCGTACGGCGCGAGCGCCGTGATGCGCTCGGCCCAGACCTCCTTGGGCTCACCCATGGAGACCCAGACGTCGGTGGCGACGAAGTCGGCGCCGCGGACGCCCTCGGCGACGTCCTCGGTGAGGGTGACGGTCGCACCGCCGGCCTCGGCGAGCTTGCGGGCCTGCGCGACGATCTCCTCGGCCGGCCAGTAGGACCTCGGGGCGACGATCCGGACGTCCATGCCCAGCAGCGCACCGGTGACCAGGTACGAGTTGCCCATGTTGAAGCGGGCGTCGCCGAGGTAGGCGAAGGCGATCCGCTCCAGCGGCTTGTCGCTGTGCTCGGTCATCGTGAGAACATCGGCGAGCATCTGGGTCGGGTGCCAGTCGTCGGTGAGTCCGTTGAAGACGGGGACCCCGCCGTATGCCGCGAGCTCCTCGACGGCCGCCTGACTGTCACCGCGGTACTCGATGCCGTCAAACATCCGGCCGAGGACGCGGGCGGTGTCCTTGACCGACTCCTTGTGGCCCATCTGCGAGCCCGAGGGGTCGAGGTACGTGGTCGAGGCACCCTGGTCGGCGGCGGCGACCTCGAAGGCGCAGCGCGTGCGGGTCGAGGTCTTCTCGAAGATCAGCGCGATGTTCTTGCCACGCAGCCGCTGTACCTCCGCACCCGCCTTCTTGGCCGCCTTGAGCTCGGCGGCCAGGTCGATCAGGCCGCGGAACTCCTCGGCCGTGAAGTCCAGCTCCTTGAGGAAGTGGCGGCCTGCGAGGTCTATGGCCATGGTGGCTGCTCCTGGGTCGGGCGAGGGTCGCGCGTACAGTTCCCTGGAAGTCTATACGAGAGAACGCATTGCTATACAGACACTGGTGGCCGTGCCGCCCTCCGTACCGTTCGGTCGCGCGCTCCCCCGTGCCTACACCGCATCGCGGACCACCGGACAGCTCATGCAGCGGGGACCGCCCCTGCCCCGGCCGAGTTCGCTGCCGCGGATCTCTATGACCTCGATGCCTTGCTTGCGCAGATAGGTGTTGGTGGTGGCGTTGCGGTCGTACGCGACGACGACGCCCGGCTCGACGGCCAGCACATTGCAGCCGTCGTCCCACTGCTCGCGCTCGGCCGCGTGCACGTCCTGGGTGGCCGTGAGGACCCGGATCGAGTCCAGGCCCAGCGCCGCCGCCATGGCCCGGTGCATGTGCTCGGGCGGATGGTCGGTGACCTTGAGCTCCCGCGGTCCGCTGCCGGGCTCGATGGTGTACGAGCGGAGCATGCCCAGCCCCGCGTACTGGGTGAATGTATCGCCGTCGATCATCGTCATCACCGTGTCCAGGTGCATGAACGCCCGCCTCTTGGGCATGTCGAGCGCCACGATCGTCCGGGCGGAACCGGCGTCGAACAGTCCGCGGGCCAGCATCTCCACCGCCTGCGGGGTGGTGCGCTCGCTCATCCCGATCAGGACGGCGCCCTGCCCGATGACCAGGACGTCGCCGCCCTCGATGGTGGACGGATAGTCGTCCTGCCCCTCCGACCAGTGGTGGAAGGCTCCGGCCTCGGAGCCGGTGAAGAGGGGGTGATGGCGGTAGATCGCCTCGAAGTGGACGGTCTCGCGCTGCCGGGCCGGCCAGCGCATCGCGTTGATGGACACCCCGTCGTATATCCACGCGGAGGTGTCCCGGGTGAAGAGGTGGTTGGGCAGCGGACCGAGCAGGAAGTCGTCCAGGTCCATGACGTGGAAGCGGACCGATGTCGGCTCGCTGTGCCGCTCCAGGAACTCCCGCTTCGTCATCCCGCCGACCAGCGCCTCGGCCAGCTCGGCGGTGGGCAGCTCCTCGAAGGCGGCCCGCAGGTGTTCGGTGGCCAGCGGGCCGTACTCCTTCTCGTCGAAGACCCGGTCGAGGACGAGCCGCTTGGCCACGGGGATGTCCAGGGACTCGCGCAGCAGATCGCCGAAGAGGTGCACCTCCACCCCGCGGTCGCGCAGGACGTCCGCGAAGCCGTCGTGCTCCTGCCGGGCGCGGCGCACCCACAGCACGTCGTCGAAGAGGAGCGATTCCTTGTTGCTGGGGGTGAGCCGCTTCAGTTCCAGATCGGGGCGGTGCAGGATGACGCGGCGCAGCCGCCCGGCCTCGGAGTCGACATGGAATCCCATGCCTCCATCCTCACCGCGCGGAGCGCCGTTCACCCGGCGAATCGCCACCGAGTTCGCCGCCGAATCCGCTGCCGGGTCCGGCATCGCGTTCCGGGGCGGTCCGGCTGCGGTCAGAGCCTCGGGTCGACGGGCTCCGACTCCAGGGCGAGCACCGCGAACACCGTCTCGTGGACCCGCCACAGCGGCTCGCCCTCGGCCAGCCGGTCCAGGGCCTCGAGACCCAGTGCGTACTCACGGAGCGCCAGCGACCGCTTGTGGCCCAGGAACCGGGAGCGCAGCCGCTCCAGATTTTCCGGACGCGTGTACTCGGGGCCGTAGATGATCCGGAGGTACTCCCGGCCGCGCACCTTGATGCCCGGCTGGACCAGCCTGCCCTTCTCGTCCCGCACGAGCGCGGCAAGGGGTTTGACGACCATGCCTTCGCCACCGCGGCCGGTCATCTCCAGCCACCAGTCGATGCCGGCACGGACCGACGCCTCGTCGCCGGTGTCCACGACGAGCCGACGGGTGACCTGGAGCAGGCCGGTGGGGTCGTGCTCCACCAGCCGGTCCACCCAGGCCAGCTGCTCGTCATGCGGTACGGAGGCCAGTGAGCGCCCCTGAACGGCGAGGATCTGGAAGGGGGCGATCCGCACCCCGTCCAGGCCTTCGGTGGGCCAGCAGTAGCGCCGGTAGGCCTCGGTGAACGCCGCGGCGTCGGCCGTCCGGTCCTGCTGGCGGGCGGCCAGGTCGGCGACGTCCACCCCGCGGGCCGCCGCTGCCGCGAGTGCCGCGTCGACCTCGGGGAGTACGGCACCGGACGCGGCGCCGACCGCCGCGTACTGCGAGCGCAGCAGCCCGCCCGCCTTGAGGGACCAGGGCATCAGCTCGGCGTCGAGCAGCACCCAGTCGGTGTCCCACTCCTCCCAGAGTCCGGCGGCGGCGACGGCCGTGCGCAGTCTGCCGAGGATCTCCTCGGTCACGGCGGCGTCGTCGAGGAACGGCCGTCCGGTGCGGGTGTGCAGCGCTCCGGTCGGGCCCTCGACCCCGAACCGCTCGCGGGCCGCGTCCGCGTCACGGCAGACCAGGGCCACCGCCCGCGAGCCCATGTGCTTCTCCTCGCACACGACCTGGGCGACCCCGTCGGCCCGGTACTGCGCGAAGGCTTCGGCAGGGTGCTCCAGGAAGCCCTCCTCGTGGGAGGTCGCGGTGGGCGCCATCGTCGGCGGGAGGTAGCCGAGCAGCCGCGGGTCGACGGCGAACCGGCTCATCACTTCGAGCGCCGCCGCGGCGTTCTCCTCGCGCACCGAGATGCGGCCCATGTGCCGGGTCTCCACGATCCGTCGGCCCTGCACATCGGCCAGGTCGAGCGGGCGCCCCTCGCGGCCCCCGGGAGCCTCGGTGACGAGCGGTTTCGCGGGCTCGTACCAGACCTTCTCGGCCGGTACGTCGACGAGTTCGCGCTCCGGCCAGCGCAGCGCCGTCATCTTCCCGCCGAAGACCGCGCCCGTGTCCAGGCAGAGGGTGTTGTTGACCCAGGAGGTGCTGGGCACGGGGGTGTGGCCGTAGACCACGGCGGCGCGGCCGCGGTAGTCCTCCGCCCACGGGTAGCGCACCGGCAGGCCGAACTCGTCGGTCTCGCCGGTGGTGTCCCCGTACAGCGCGTGCGAGCGGACCCGTCCGGACGTGCGCCCGTGGTACTTCTCGGGCAGCCCGGCGTGGCAGACGACCAGCTTCCCGTCGTCCAGCACGTAGTGGCTGACGAGCCCGTCGATGAACTCCCGTACCTGCTCGCGGAAGGCCGGGTCCCTGGCGTCCTCACGGTCCAGCTGCTCGATGGTCTCGGCGAGCCCATGGGTGTGCTGGACCTGGCGGCCCTTGAGGTAGCGGCCGAGCTTGTTCTCGTGGTTCCCCGGCACGCACAGGGCGTTCCCCGCCGCGACCATGGACATGACGCGCCGCAGCACGCCGGGGCTGTCGGGGCCGCGGTCCACGAGGTCGCCGACGAAGACCGCCGTGCGCCCTTCCGGGTGCGCGCCGTCGACGTAACCGAGCTTGCCGAGCAGGGTCTCCAGCTCCGAGCTGCAGCCGTGGATGTCCCCGATGATGTCGAACGGCCCGGTGAGATGACGCAGGTCGTTGTAGCGGCGCTCCAGCACCACGTCGGCGTGGTCGACCTCCTCCTCGGTGCGCAGGATGTGCACCTTGCGGAACCCTTCGCGCTCCAGGCCGCGCAGCGAGCGGCGCAGCTCGCGGCGGTGGCGCTGGACGACGTGGCGGGGCATGTCGGCGCGGTCGGGCCGGGTGGCGTTGCGCGCCTGGCAGACCTCTTCGGGCAGGTCGAGGACGATCGCGATGGGCAGCACGTCGTGGGTCCGGGCCAGCTGCACCAGCTGCCTGCGGCTCTCGGCCTGGACGTTGGTGGCGTCGACGACGGTCAGCCGTCCGGCGGCGAGCCGCTTGCCCGCGATGTAGTGCAGGACGTCGAAGGCGTCACCGCTCGCGCTCTGGTCGTTCTCGTCGTCGGCGACGAGGCCGCGGCAGAAGTCCGAGGAGATGACCTCGGTGGGCTTGAAGTGCTTGCGCGCGAACGTGGACTTGCCGGAACCGCTGGCCCCGATGAGCACGACGAGGGAGAGGTCGGTCACCGGCAGCGTGCGGTGCACGTCGGTGCTCTTCTCGGTGTCGTTGTCGGTCATGCTGCCTTCGCCTCCTTCTTCTTCGTGTCGTCCTCGGCGGTCTTCGTGAACACGGCCAGCTGTGTGGGCGGCCCCACCTCGGGGTCGTCGGGGCCCACCGGCACGAAGCCGACTCGGTATCCGTGCCGCTGCGCCACTTCCTGCGCCCAGCCCCGGAACTCGGCCCTGGTCCATTCGAAGCGGTGGTCGCCGTGGCGCACGTGCCCGGCGGGGAGGCTCTCCCAGCGGACGTTGTACTCCACGTTCGGCGTCGTCACGAGCACCGTCTGCGGCCGGGCCGAGCCGAACACCGCGTACTCCAGCGCGGGCAGCCTCGGCAGGTCGAGGTGCTCGATGACCTCGCTGAGCACGGCCGCGTCATACCCGCCCAGCTGCTTGTCGGTGTACGTGAGCGAGCCCTGCCGCAGCGTGACGCGGCCGGCCTGCCGCTCGCCCATCCGGTCCAGCTTCAGCCGGCGCGAGGCGATGGTCAGGGCACGCATCGAGACGTCGACGCCGACGATCTCCGTGAAGCGCACGTCCTTCAGCAGCGCCTGAACCAACTGTCCCTGTCCGCAGCCAAGGTCCAGCACCCGGCTCGCCCCGGCGGCCCGCAGCGCCTCCAGGATCGCTTCGCGCCGCTGCTCGGCGAGCGGGACCGGCTTCTCCTCGGTGTCCGTCGTCTCGTCCACGGCGTTGTCGACGGACTCCACCGCCAGGTCGTCCAGCTCGGCGAGCCGCACCAGTTCGAGCCGTTCCATCGCCTGCCGGGTCAGCCCCCAGCGCCGGGAGAGATAGCGGCTGGTGATCAGCTTCTGCTCCGGGTGGTCGGCCAGCCAGCCGTCACCGGCCCGCAGCAGCTTGTCCACCTCGTCGGGCGCGACCCAGTAGTGCTTGGCGTCGTCGAGCACCGGCAGCAGGACGTACAGCTGCCGCAGCGCGTCCGCGAGCCGCAACTCGCCTTCCAGCACCAGTCGTACGTACCGCGAGTCGCCCCACTCCGGGAACTGCTCGTCCAGCGGTACGGCCACCGCGTCCACGCTCGTCCAGCCGAGCGGACCGAAGAGCTTCGTCACGAGCTCCGCGCCACCGCGCGCCGGGAGCGCGGGCACCTCGATCCTGAGCGGCAGGGGCGCCGCCGCGCGCTCGGGCAGGGCCCGGCACACACCGTTCAGAGCGGACTTGAAGACGGTGCTCATCGCGACGGAGAGCAGCGAGGACGCCGCGTACGGCCGGTCGTTGACGTACTGCGCGAGCGCCGCGTCGGGTGCGCCGCCGCGGCCCTTGCCCTTGCCCTTGCGCACCAGCGCCACGGGATCCACCTGCAGCAGCAGGGCGGCCGTGCAGCGCTCGGCGGATGCCTCGGGATAGAAGACATGCGCGGTGCCGTGGGAGGTGGAGAACGCCTGCGCCTTCTCGGGATGCTTGTGCAGCAGGAAGCCGAGGTCGGTCGCGGGGCGCTCAGGGGTGCCGGTCGTACTGATGGTCAGGAACACACGTCCGAGTATGGTCTGGATCACTCGCCCCCCACCAGGCATTTTCGTCGTGTCTATGGTTCTGTCGCCCCTCCCGTCCCACGGTCCGTGCCAGGCGCCGACCCGCTCCCCGACCCCCGCGCCGTCCGTCCCGACGCAATCAGCCCGGCCAGTTCCGCGATCGGTCCGGGACCGACCCGGCAGCAGCCGCCGACCAGCCGGGCACCGGCCTCCTGCCAGCCCCGCACCCGGCGGGGGTCGAACGTGGCACCGCCGGTCCACCCCCGGCCCTCGGCGTCCCACCGCTCCCCGCTGTTCGGGTAGACGACGACCGGCTTCCCGGTCACCTCGGCCGCCGTCACCACCGCCCGGTCCGCGTCCGCCGGATCGCAGCAGTTCACCCCCACGGCCACCACCCGGTCGTGCCCGGCGGCGATCCCGAACGCCGTCTCCAGCGGCTGCCCCGCCCGGGTCCGGTCCCCCGCCACGCTGTACGAGAGCCAGACCGGCAGCCCGTAGTCGTCGGCCACCCGCAGCAGCGCCTCCGCCTCGTCGGTGTCCGGCACCGTCTCCAGCGCCAGCACATCGGGGCCGGCGGCGGCCAGCGCCTCGATCCGGGGCCGGTGGAATCGCTCCAGCTCCCGCACCGAGAGCCCGTACCGCCCGCGGTACTCGCTGCCGTCCGCGAGCATCGCCCCGTACGGGCCGACGGAGCCCGCGACCCAGACCTCCCGGTCCGTCGCCGCACCGGCCCGCCGGGCCAGCTCCACGCTGCGGGCGAAGAGCTCCGTCGCCCGGGCCCGGCCGATCCCCCGCCGCGCGAACCCCTCGTACGTCGCCTGGTAGCCGGAGGTGATGAGCACCTGGGCACCCGCCCGCACATACGCCCGGTGCGCGGCCTCGATCTGCCGTGGCTCGTCGACCAGCAACCGGGCCGACCACAGTTCGTCGGACAGGTCGCAGCCCTGCGCCTCCAGTTGGTTGGAGAGACCGCCGTCGAGGAGGACCACTCCGTCGGCGAGCGCGGCGGCCAGCGGGCGGGCGGGTTGCACAGCTGCTCACTTCCCTCTGGATCGACCGACCGCCTGCACACGTGTGTGCGTCGATCGCGGCGATACGGGCCTCGTCGGCCGGGGACCGCAGGAGGACCGGTTCCTACGACAGCCGGACGCGGTCGCCACCGGGGCGTCCTGCAGGTCGGTGACGAGGGCGCGCAGGCGTGTGTATGACCCACGGTAGCGGTCCTCCTCCAGGCAGCGAGGTGATCGCGGAGAAACGGCCTGAGTACCGTGCCCTCCGCACGCCGCGATGCGTGTGAGACAGCGGTTGAAGGCGAGCCCGTGGGTACACCACGGGCATGATGGACGCATGGATCTTCGTGTCTTCACAGAACCGCAGCAAGGGGCGACCTACGAGACGCTGCTCCGCGTCGCCAAAGCGGCCGAGGAACTCAACTACGGAGCCTTCTTCCGCTCGGATCACTATCTGCACATGGGAGCCGTGGACGGCCTCCCAGGACCTACTGACGCCTGGATCACGCTTGCCGGTCTCGCGCGCGAGACGACGAGGATCCGCCTCGGGACCCTCATGACCGCCGGAACCTTCCGCCTCCCCGGTGTCCTCGCGATCCAGGTTGCGCAGGTCGACCAGATGTCCGGCGGACGGGTGGAACTGGGTCTCGGCTCCGGCTGGTACGCGGAAGAGCATGCGGCCTACGGGATCCCGTTTCCCAAGGAGAAGTTCGGACGCCTGGAGGAGCAGCTCGCGGTCGTCACCGGGCTGTGGAACACCCCCGTCGGCGAGCGATTCAATTACGACGGGATGTACTACCAGCTTTCGGACTCCCCCGCGCTGCCCAAGCCGGTGCAGGCCAGGGTGCCGGTCCTGATCGGCGGTCACGGAGCCAAGAAGACACCCGCTCTTGCCGCTCAGTACGCCGACGAGTTCAACATTCCATTCGCGTCCCTTGCCGACACGGAGCGGCAGTTCGCGCGCGTGCGTGCGGCGGCTGAAGACCGCGGGCGCAGGGCGGACGACCTCGTCTACTCCAACGCCCTCGTCGCCTGTGTCGGCAGGACCGACGCGGAGGTGAAGCGCCGGGCGGAAGCCATCGGCCGCAACGTCGACGAGCTCAAGGCCAACGGTCTGGCCGGGTCTCCCGCGGAGGTCGTCGAGCGCATCTCGGCGTTCCGGGCCGTCGGCTCACAGCGGATGTACCTGCAGATGCTGGACCTTGACGACCTGGACCACTTGGAATTGATCGCGTCCGACGTGATGCCGCAACTCTCGTAGCGAGCCACGGCGGAAAGTCGTGGGGCCTGTTGACCGACGCGGCCGGCCGACACGGTCGTTGCCTCAACCTGCAGATGAGTGCGCCGGCCGACCTGTGACGGCTGGTATTCGGCCGCGGGGGCAGTCCGCTGTTCGCGCTGCCCCCGCCCCGGAATCCGGCGGCGCATACGCCGCGCCGCCGCGGTCGCCTTCGCCGCCTCCGCCCTTACCCTGGTCGCCGCCTGTGGAGACGGTGCCGCGGACGGCAAGGCTGCCAGAGCGGCGACGTCTTGCGCCACAGATCGGCCGCGTAGCCGTCGATCCGCGTCTGGTACTCGTACGCCATCGCGCCGGACGGGTATGTGGCCGGGTTGCAGTAGTCGGTCGGATTGAACGACGACCACGACTTCGTGGTCTCCGCGTCCCACTGGCGCAGCGGGTAGCCGGTCTTCTGGTCGTAGCAGTACGCGGTCTTGGCGCCGTTGGCTTCCTCGAGATACGTGACGTTGTTGTCCGCGTCCCACGCGAGCTTTGTTGCCTGCGACTTGGCGTTGGTGAGCTGCACCGGGCGTCCAAGGTCGTCCGTCACGTAGTCCGTCACGTAGTCCGTGGCGTGCGACTCGGCGTCGGTGGCCTTGGTGTCGGTGAACTTCGTGTTGGCGGCGTTCGCCTTTCAGCTGAGCAGCGCACCTGGCAGGTGTGACACCTGGTGTCCCTGATGCGCTGAGGTAAGCAGACGATGGCCGAATGAGTAGGGACGGGACGGAAGTTGAACACGAGGAAAAGAGCGACAGTCGCCAGAGCCGGCTCGGGCAGACGGCGGCTGAGGCATCGTCGCTGGCGGACGATCGGGGTGCCGTCACTGGCGACGGCCGTGCTCGGGTCCGGGGCGCTGGCCGCCCTGGCCATCGCCACCACCGACCGGCACGACTCGAGGACCGAGGCCCGGCCCACCGCGGTTCACACCCTGGCCCTTGAGGGCTCCTCGCCCACGGCACGCGCACGGCAGCAGACCGCCACCCATCCGTTCTCGATGGTCGGGATCAGCTGGCCGTCGGCCAAGGCCCGGCTCGCGGCCCGGGTGGAGATACGCAACCGTAGTACCGCCGACGGTCAGTGGAGCGGCTGGCGTTCCCTCGAAGTCGCCGACACGCCACCGGACCTGGGTCGCGACGGCTCCGGTCAGGGGCTGCGCGGCACCACCGAGCCGCTGTGGGTCGGCCCGTCCGACGGCATCGAGGCGCGCGTGGCCGGCAAGCGGATACTGCCCGCCGCCCTGCGCCTGGAGCTGGTCGACCCCGGCGCCACCGGCCCCAGCGACGGTGGGGCGGAATCCGCCGCGCACGCCGAACCGGCTGCGTTCACCGCCGAGTCCACCAGCCCGTCACCGTCCGCTTCGCCCACGTCCGTCACCGGCCCGCGCTGCCTGAACGGCCTTGCCGCGCCCCCGGCCACCCCGTCCACCGGCCCGGTAGCCAAGCCCGCGATCATCTCCCGCGCCCAATGGGGCGCTGACGAGTCCATGGTGCAGTGCCCGACCGTCTACAGCCCCACGGTCAAAGCGGTCGTCGTCCACCATGAGGCCGGCAACAACACCTACAGCTGCGCCCAGTCCGCCGCGATGCTCCGCTCCATCCAGGCGTACCACGTCAAGACGCAGGGCTGGGGCGACATCGGCTACAACTTCGTCGTCGACAAGTGCGGCCAGATCTTCGAAGGCAGCAAGGGCGGTGTCGGCCTGCCGGTCAAGGCCCGCCACACTCTGGGCTTCAACCCCGACACGGTCGGCATCTCGCTGCTGGGCAACATGGAGACCGCCAAGCCGTCGCAGGCCGCCCTGACCGCGATCACCCGCATCGCCGGCTGGAAACTCGGCCTTCACGGCGCCGACCCGCAATCCACGACCACGCTGACCGCCGAATTCGACAACGGCCGTTACACCGCGGGCCAGCAGGTCACCGCCGAGCGCATCACCAGTCACCAGGACCTCATGAGCACCGCCTGCCCCGGCGGCAACCTGCACGACCAGCTCCCGGCCCTGCGCAGCCTGGCCACCACGCCGACTGCCTCCGCCTCCCCCGCCACCGCCGACCTGGGCCGCGACGGAGTGAGCGACCTCGTCGCGGGCCTGCCGAAGGGCTCCAGTGGCGGCCAGGTCGCCGTGGTCCCGGGTGCTCTGACAGGTCCCAACTCCGCAGCCAGGAAACTGATGTCGCAGTCCAGCACCGGCGTGCCCGGCACGGGCGAGTCCGGGGACCAGTGGGGCACCGCCACCGCCATGGGTGACGTCAACGGCGATGGCTACGCCGACCTCGTCGTCGGCGCGCCCGGCGAGGACGACACCTCCGGTCACGCCGACCGGGGCGCAGTCACCGTCCTCAACGGCCCGGGCCTCAGCACCGGATCCACGTTCACCACGGCGGGTGTCACTGCCGCCGGGGCCAGGCGGGGAGCCGCAGTCACCACCGGCGACTTCAACGCCGACGGCAAGGCCGACGTCTTCGCCGCAGGCACCGGCAACGGCGGCACCTGGAACACACACCTCACCGGTGCCGCCACCCAATACGGCACCCTGACCGCCGCCACCGGGTCGCTCGCCTACGAGGACGCCGCGTCCGGCGACTTCAACGCCGACGGGTACGCGGACGTCGCGCTCAACTACCGCGACAGCACCGGCGTCGGCCGCGTCGTCTGGTTCAAGGGCGGGTCGGGCGGGCTCACCAAGGTGGGCGTCCTGTCCGTGAAGGGCGGACGCTCCATCGCCGCGGGCGACATCAACGGCAACGGCGTCGCCGATGTCGTCATCGGCCGGCCCTCCACCACCGAGTCCGGTGCGACCGCCGGCGGCGAGGTCACCGCGGTCTACGGCACCGCGGGGACGGGCCTGTCCTCCACCGGCACCACGAGCATCTCCCAGGCCACGTCCGGTGTGCCGGGCGCTGCCGAGTCCGGCGACGCGATGGGCGCCTCGGTCTCCGTCGGCGACTACAACAACGACGGCTACGCCGATGTCCTGGCCGGTGTCCCGAACGAGGACATCACTCGCAGCGGTATCAACCGCTCCAACGCGGGTACGGCCCTGCTTCTCAAGGGCACCTCCGCCGGCCTCTCCGGCACCGGCGCCATCGCCGTCTCGCAGGACACCTCCGGCATCCCCGGATCCACCGAGACCGACGACAAGCTCGGCTCCGCGGTTTCCCTGACCGACCTGTCCGGCTACGGCCACGCCGACCTGGTCATCGGCGCCGAGGGCGAAGACACGGGCAACGGCGCGCTCCTCTACATCCCGAGCAACAGCACCGGTCTGGGCGTGTCGACGTCCGTCAACTACGGCAAGACCCAACTCGGCACCGCGACCGGCGTCCGCCTGGGAGCGAACCTGACGCACTGAGCACCAGGGTGCCGACTGACAGTCCGGCTCAATGGGTGGGCGCGGCATGTACCGTGCCCACCCGTTGCGTTGTGCCGTTCAAAGGTCAAAGCTTCCTGTGCTGGTGCAACCCAGAGCGGTTCGGGGCCAGACCCGTGCTGTCACGGCGGGCCCGCCGCCGAGCCCGCCGGTCCACGCACCGCACCGTACGCACCGTCCCGCTCCCGCTGCCGGCCCTGCTCGCGGTCCTGCTCGGCGAGGAGCCGGAGCATCCCGTGCACCCGGTCCAGCGCCTCGTCGGCCGCGTCGATCGCCTCGATGCACTGCCAGTAGAGGCTCTCCTCGCCGGTGTCACAGGCCACCGCGACGAGAGCCATCCCCATCTCCCCCAGCAGCGCACCAAGACCGGTCAGGGCAGCCCGGGGATCGGCGATCTCGGCAAGCTGCGCGGCCCGCGCCGCGCCGGTCCGCACCACCGGATGGTCCGGCGCCACGCCGCCACTTCCCCCGATCTCGCCGAGCCGCCGTGCCTCGCCCCGCAGCACCTTCGGCCCGTGGGCCGCCAGCCGCTCGCCGATCGCCTGGGCGAGCGCCTGGACCTGCCACGCCTCCGCCATGATGGACGGCGCGCCCCGGCTCTGCGCCAGGGCCCGCCGGCTTACCTCTATGAGCCGCTCCGCTTCCATGCGTCGCCCCCGTCCGAACGAAAACCCGCTCACCTCATCCATTACCCACAGTGAGGGGAGAGGTATCGAAAAGCCAGGGGATTTCGGAAATCTGTGGACACGAAGTTGATTGTGAAGAAGTCGATCACTCCGAAGAGTGACGATCTTGAGACTCTGGGGGCTTCGGAACCGGGAAGCGTGCCTCGTTCCTGTCGATCTTATCCGCCAGCGCCGCCAGCGCATCGATGCCCAGCACCTCGCAGAACTGCAGCAGATACGCGAGCACATCCGCGACTTCGTCCGCCACCCGATGCGCCGTCTCGGGCTTCTCCATCACCCGCGCGGACTGCTCCGGCGTCAGCCACTGGAAGATCTCGACCAGTTCGGACGCCTCGACGCTGAGCGCCGCCGCGAGGTTCTTCGGGGTGTGGTATTGCTCCCAGTCACGGGCGGCCGCGAACGCGGCGAGCCGTCGCTGCAGTGTCTGTACATCGAGTCCGTTCACGGTCCCAGGTCTACCACCGTCGCACCAGCCGTCCCGCGGGCCCGTGCGGCGGCCGCCCCCGCGGCCGCCCCCACCAGCCTGAGGTGCCCGGTCGAGCCGACCGACGCGGCCAGGGCCAGCAGTTCCGCCACCTGTCGTCCGTCCAGGTCCCGGTCGAGCCCGTCGGCCAGAACGGTGAGCGTCTGCATGGCCGACGGCACCTCTGCCACGGCGTCCATGGCGAGCACGCCGGGGCCGGTGAGCAGGACCAGGGCGAGCGCCAGATACCTCAACTCGCCGTCGCCGAGCCGCCCGACCGGGGTGAGGTGCCCGCCGTCGCGCTGCACCACGGCGCGCAGCAATCCGTCCGGGAGCCGCTCGACGCCCAGCCCCCTCACCGTCCCCGCGCATCCGGCAGCGGCCGCCGCGACCAGCCGGGCATGCCGCTGTCCGCACTGGGTGTGTGTCCGTTCCAGTACCGCCGCGAGGTTGTCGCAGTCCCGGCGCAGCCGGCCCTCCCCGCTGGGCACCGGCGCCCGCATCCGCTGCGGCTGCGGTTCGCACACGAAGACGGACCGCAGGGCCACGACCATCTGTTCGGCGGCGGCGAGGACCCGTAACTGTCCCTCGGTCGTGCCTGCGACCCGCAGCGGCAGCAGCGCCGTGCCGAGCACGTCGTCCGGCAGCGGCGCCCGGGTCACCGGGACGGCGCCGGCCGTGTGCCAGGCCGCCTGGACCGTCGAGCCCCGGGGGTCGCGCAGCGCGGTGGTCAGCAGCTTCTCGCCGCCGCCGGTCAGCCGTTCACCGACGATCCGCAGGGAGGGCTCGGCCTGCACGGCGACGTCGAGCCGGACCGGCCCTGCCGGGCCGGTCGCCGTGCAGCCGATCCGGAAGCCTCGGCGGCCCTGGGCGTCGGGACCGGTCCGTTCGGGCACGTACGCCGCCGGATCCGGGAACACCTCGTCGAGCGGGTCCCCCGCTCCCAGCCGGGCCAGTGCCTCGTACGCCCGCAGCGCGCTGGACTTGCCACTGCCACCGGCCCCGGTGAACAGAGTGAGCGGGCCCACCGGAAGGACGGCGCCACGGTGCGAGGCGAAGGCGGAGAGCCGCAGTTCGGTGACGACGGGGCCGGCGGAACGGGCCGCCCCGGTTCGGGGAGGCTCGGTTCGGACAGCCTCGGTTCGGACAGCCTCGGTTCGGACTTCTCGGGCGGCTGATGCCCCTGGGGTCGCCCGCGGGTTTTCCGGGCTGCGTGCAGTCATGAGCGGACCGTACGCACGCCGGCGACCGGCGAACCGTTCCGCCCGCACGACCTTCCTACGATCGGGGGACGCCCGCCGCCGTGACCCCCTCGACCTCGATGCCGACCGGCGACAGAAGAAACACGTTCCGGTCGACGCGGTGCATTCCGCTGCCGAGCCCGAAGACCACACCGCTGGTGAAGTCCAGGATCCGCTTGGCCACATCGGTCTCGGCACTGGTCAGATCGAGCAGCACGGGAATCTGTGCGACCAGATACTCGGCCACCTCGCGCGCGTCCGCGAAGACCTGCACGCGCAGCACGACCATGCGGCGCTGTTCGGCGGTCTCGTGGTCGTCGGGGACCGCGCGGTGGTCGACCCGCGACGGCCATTCGTTGCGGCTGCGCAGCGGTACGACCTGCGCCAGACCCTCCCACTGCTCGTCCGTGACGTCGTACCTGTCGTACCTGCTCACCGGACCACCCCGTCTGCGCTTCGGTCGGCGTTGCGCCGGCTGCACTCGCTGTTCATCGGGCAATTCTCGCGCCCCTCACCCGTTCGGCGTACCACCGACACGGGTCAGCGGCTGATCGACACCTTCTTCGGTGCCGAAAGCGCCGCGTCGCCGGTCACGTCGAGCGGGGTGAAACGGACCGGGAGATGCACCAGCGCGCGGTGGAACGGACCGGGTCGCCACATCAGTTCGCCCGGGCAGCGTTCTGGGAGCGGAGCACGGTCACCACGGCGGTGACGACGGCAATCAACGCCACGATCCATGCCAGGCCGTCACCGTATTCCTGTGGTCGGGCCGGACCCGCCCGGGCGGGAGGAGATCCGGGTGTCATCCCTCGAGGTCTGCCGCCCCACGGGACTGCTCCACCTCTCGTGCGACGACGGCGACATCGGTCATCACCTGAAGCACACTGGGCAGTTCGGAGCCGTCGAGGTGCCGGTACTCGCTGCCGATCGTCACCACGAGGCGTTCGGCCAGGCCGAGTTCGGGGTGGCGTCCCTCGGCGATCACCCGGCGGGCCGCCTCCAGGGCGGGCACCCCGGCCGCGTGGAGGGCATGGGCACGTTCCCGTACGTACTCGAGGTAGCCGATGTGTGCGCGCACGCCCGCCGGGTCGAGGACCGGACCGTGGCCCGGGACGATGGTCTCGGCACCGGTGGCGAGCACCTGTTCGCAGGCGGCGATCACCTGGGAGAGGGGCCCCGCCCAGTGCACCGGGTGGTCGCCCGGCTGCTCCGGGGTGGCGGCGAAGATGACGTCGCCGCTGAACACGGTGCGCTGGGCGGGCAGGTGGACGATGAGGTCGCCCGTGGTGTGGGCGGGGGGCAGGGCCGTCACCTGGACCGGGTACTCCCCCAGGGTCAGTTCGAGCTCGCCGGTGAAGTAGGTGGTCGGCTGCACGGGTTCCGTCCGTGACCAGTCGAACGGGCCGAAGTGGCGCTTGAGGTACTCACCGAGCGCGGTGGCCGGATCGCTGCCCTGGACGAGGGCGTGCTGCTGCTTCGGGGTGGGTTCGTAGTGAATGTGTTCCCGGGCCTCGCGGGTCGCGATGATCTCCGCGTCCGGCAGTACGCCCGCGCCCCAGAAGTGGTCCCCGTTGGCGTGGGTGACGATCACCCGGTCGATGGCGGCGCCGTCGGACAGCCGCTTCGTGGACTCCGCCAGGAACTGGCCGGCGAGCACGGGATCGTACGGGGTGTCGATCCAGATCGCGCCACGCGATGACGTCAGGAGACCGCAGTTTGCGAGGCCCCAGCCCCGTTTGGGCGGGAGCCACGCGTAGAGGTCCCGGCCCAGTTCGACGAAGTCTCCGCCCGTGATCGACATGGACGCGATTATGCCGACCGCGATCCGGCATCGCGTTCGAACGCGGCCACCGAGAGATCTGTTTGGCGCAAAACCACTGTCCGCTCGCGCCGATTGCGGTGCGACGGTGACGGTACGGGACCGGGCCGCCTCACCGCCGTACGACATCTTCCGGACGTTCAGCCTCATTTCACCCGACGGCGTCACGCTTCGCGGCCATGACCGATCGAGCGGCCGCCAAACAGGAAAGGGCCGATTACCCACCGAGAATGACTGAAAACAGACACGGAGGGACCTCCGGCGACGGTGCCTGACAGCACTGTCACCGGAGGTCCTCACAGCTTCCGGCCGGGTGCCGGTAGGCCGCCGCCTCCTCCAGGTCCAGCCGCCGCAGCAGGTTCCGCAGCATCTCGTCGTCGATCCGGCGCTCGTCCCGCAGCCTGACGAA
>NZ_JBFBCG010000042.1:0-41195 GCF_040683105.1 Streptomyces sp. NPDC051020
GCGAGAAACCCAGCAGGTCGACCCGGTCCAGGCCCAGCGCGTCGATGAACTCGATCACACGAATTCGTGTGCCTGACCCCGCTGTCCGTCCGTGCGTAGTGCCGTGACCGGCCATGTGTGCCCCGTGAGGAGCGTCGTCCAGTGTGTGCGACCGCAAGGCGGCCGGACGTCCTGGTAGTGGAGTTACCAGGGCTTTCGGCCAACGCAGCGAGCGGGCGTGCCGGGCGGCGCGACGGTCTTACAGGTACGGTCCCGAGCGGATCGCCCCGTGCGCGTCCGACGCGCCGTCATCGTCCTCGTGACCGCTGCCCGGCGGGAGGGCGCGACGCATCTGCTCCAGTTGCGCCCGCGCCGCCATCTGCTGGGCGAACAGCGCCGTCTGGATGCCGTGGAAGAGACCCTCCAGCCAGCCGACCAACTGAGCCTGAGCAATCCGGAGTTCCGCCTCGGAGGGCACCGACTCCTCGGTGAACGGCAGGGAGAGCCGCTCAAGTTCCTCCACCAGCTCCGGGGCGAGGCCATCCTCCAGCTCCTTCACTGAGCTTGCGTGGATCTCCTTGAGCCGGACCCGGCTCGCCTCGTCGAGAGGAGCCGCCCTGACCTCTTCCAGGAGCTGCTTGATCATGCTGCCGATGCGCATGACCTTTGCGGGCTGTTCGACCATTTCTGTCACTGGGACCTCACGCGATTCGTCGTCAGTGCCACCGCCGCCGATCGCCATGCCGTCCTGTCCCACTACGAGGACTTGGGGGTGCTCCTGCGACCGTTCATTCCTCGGCATCTCCATGGCGCCATTGTCTCGCACGCCTGCCGTACAACACGGTGGTGCCCCCGCAAACGGTTGATCCACCGTTTTTGGGGGCACCGAATCAACCGGTCAGGTCATTGATCTCATCGCACGCCTCGTCATCTCATCCGGCCCGCCGTGCCAGCGCCAGGCGCGACCGCGTGAACGCCGCCGCGAGCACCCCGGCCAGCAGCGGGATGCACACGACGAGCACACCGATGGTCCCCCAGGGCAGCACGATCGGCGTGTACGCCGACTGCGTGGGATCCAGCCGCATCACCTTCAGCGCCTCCCGCAGGTCGATGAGGCGCAGTGCCACCGCGGGCACCAGGCCTGCCAGTGCGCCGAGCACCACACCTGTGAGCGCCACCACCACGCACTGGAAACCGGACAGCTTCCGCCGCATGCCCTCAGTCGCACCCACCGCGCTGAGCGTGTTGAGATCGGCTTCCGCGTCCGCCTTGGCGAGGCCCGTAGTGATCGCGGCCGCGCCCAGGGTCACCACTCCGGCGAACAGGGTCAGGATCAGCAGGAGGGTGTCCTCATCCCGCTGGCTGGGACCGCGTTCGGACTGCACCCAGATGCCACCGCCCGCCTGCTCGATGGCACCGTCAACCCGCTGGTTCTCGGCGTACGTCGGCGCATGGGCGACGGCGTACACGCTCCCGGACACCCTGGTGTGCAGGCCGAGCTGCTCTGCGGTCTTCTCCGGAAGGATCATGCGGATTCCACGGGTGGCGGCGTACTTCGCGGGGGCCACGTACACCTTCAGCTTGTCCACAGTGGTCCGCGCCTTGCCCGGGTGCAGCTTCCAGTTCTTCGTGTCCTTCTCGCTGTACTGGTGGACCGCCTTGACGGTGACCTCGCCGTTCTCCGCGTACACCGGGTTGAGCAGCACCGGTGTGCCCGCGGCCAGTGCCGTGGCGGCTTCGGTGTCGTCGAGCTTCACATACGTGTCGAGCAGGGCCGCGTCCGCGACGACGATGTTGCTCTCATCGGTGTTGAAGACACCCGATTCCGTCAGCTCGGCGCAGGCAGGAGAACTCTTCAGCTTCTTGTGCTCGTCGGCGGAGAGCCGCGCGGCGAGTTCCTTGGCTCCCTTGCCGGTGAGCGGGCAGCTGCGGGCTTCGCCGGTGGGCTTGACCAGTTCCAGCGAGCCGCAGTGGTTCTCCTCGTAGATGTTGCAGTCGCTGCCTGCCCAGACCCGCCGGAAGTCTGCGGGTTTGCTGGTGACGTCCATGTTCCGCTCCACCGCTGTCCGAGCCAGCGGGAGGCGCTCGGCCGCCTTCTCGTCGGCGGACGCAACGACGATGGTCCCCTTGGTGATCGAGGGAATGTACTTGTACTCCGCCTCGGCCGAATGGCTGGCCATGTATGTGGCGATGGCGACCGAACCCGCGACGGCCGCCATCACCGCGGCGACCGCGGGGGCGGTACGACCGCGGTTGCGGGCCGCGTCGCGCAGCGCCATCCGGGGCGAGAGAGGCAGCCTCTTGCCGAGCCGCCCGAGGAAGCCGACGATCACAGGGATGCAGGCGAGCACCCCGAGTTCGGCGATGATCGAGCCGCCGGCGGCCAGTGCCGATTCTCCGCTGGTGCCGCCGAGGACGGCGACGGCACAACCGATGGCCAGCATGCAGACGCCCAGGATGGGCAGCACCCGGGAGGAGCGGCGGACGCCGCGCCGTCCTGTGAGCGACGCCAGTACTGACTGCCGACTCGCCACGATCGCCGGGGCGAACGCCGCCAGGAGACCGGTGATCAGGCCGAGCGCGGCGATGGCCAATAGCTCCGTGGGCTTCAGGGAGAGGGAGCCGAAGCGTTGCCCGGCCCAGCCTTCGATCACGGGGCGGAACGCCGCGGTGAGCCCGAGTCCGGTCACCACACCGGCCACGGCCCCGGTGCCGCCGAGCACCAGACCACCGCCGAGCACCACGGCCCGGACATGGCTCTTGTCCCCGCCGCAGGTGCCGAGCAGGCCGAGCTGACGGCGGGAGCGGCGCGCGCCGACGGCGAAGGCCGGTCCGGCGAGCAGCACGATCTCCAGGACCGCCATGGCGATCACGGTGACGAGGGCCGTGCTCTGCTCCACGGAGCTGCCCGACATGTCGGGGATCTTCCCGGCCAGCGGGACCTCGGAGTCCGGCGGCGGGTCGAGGACGACCTGGCGGGACTTGACGAGGATGCCCGACTTATTGGCCTCCATGATGTGCGGCCAGGTCACCCCCACCGCTTCGGGGCCCTTGACCAGCCAGTCCTTGGAGCCGACGTTCGGCGGCAGCACCTTCCTGTCGTGGTCGGCCTTGGTCTTCCACGGCGCGATGACCGCTCCCGGGTCGGCGTACAGGGCCTCGACCCGCAGCTCGTCGGGCTGCTCGACCACTCCGGTGATCGTGTACTTCTCACCGGAGTTGCGCAGGGTGGTGAACGAACCGATGTGCAGCCCGGTCGACTTGAGGAACGGCTCGGTGGCGGCTACCTCGCCCTTGCCGTGCGGGTAGGCACCGCGCACCAGGTCGATCTTGCCGCGGGCCAGCTTGTCCGACGTGCGGAACTCGTAGACGTTGGTGTTGGCGATGCCGTACGCGGTGGTGATGCTCGCCGGGACGGACTGGATGCTGATCGCCCGTGAGCCCTTGGGGAACGTGGTTCTGATGTCGACCGAGGGGCCGGTGTCGTTCCCCAGCCCCTTGCCTTCGACGTCGTTGTACATCTCCCCGTCGGGCATCTGCTCGATGGGGCCCATCTGCTGGTCGCTGAAGAGCGCGTCGGCGGAGCCCATCTCGGCCGTCAGCTGCTCGGCGGTGGTCGGTGTGACGCTGCGGTACGTCACGTCGAGGGCCGTGACCCCGAGTACCGGCACCGCGATCATCGCGACCACCAGTGCGCTGCGGCCCTTGGCACGCATCGCGTCGCGCCTGGCTATCCGGAGGGAGGCGCGCCAGCCCGTGAAGACGCTCACTTGGCGCCCTCGGCGGCCAGCAGCGAGTCGGCACCGGCGGTGAGCGTCTGGTCGACGATCGAACCGTCGCGGAGGAAGACCACCCGGTCCGCCCAGGCGGCGTACCGCGGTTCGTGCGTCACCATCACGCCGGCCGCACCCTGGTCGCAGCGCTTGCGCAGCAGCGCGAGCACAGCCTCGCCGGTCTCGGAGTCGAGTGCCCCGGTCGGTTCGTCGGCGAGCACGAGGCGCCGGTCCCCCACCAGCGCACGGGCTATCGCGACGCGCTGCTGCTGGCCGCCGGACATCTCGTCCGGGAACCGGTCGGCGATCTCCAGGAGGTTCAGCTCCTCCAGCGCCGCCCGCGCCTCCGTGCGGGCCTTGCGCACGGAGACCCCGTCGAGCTCCCGCGGCAGGGCGATGTTCTCGGCGGCGGTGAGCGCCGGTATCAGGTTGTAGTCCTGGAAGACATAGCCGACGCTGCGGCGGCGCAGGGCAGCGATGCCCTTGCGGCCGAGGCCGGAGATGTCCTGGCCCTCGATGATGACCTGGCCGCTGGACGCGGTGTCGAGACCGCCCGCGATGGTCAGCAGGGTGGACTTGCCGGAGCCGGACGGGCCCATCACGGCGACGAGTTCACCGGTGTGCACGGAGAGGTCGATGCCGCGCAGGGCCTGTACTTCGGCGACGCCGGTGCCGTGGGTGCGGGTGAGCGCTCGGAGTTCGAGCACCGGTGCGTGGATCGACAGCGGCGAACCGGACGAGGACGCGGATCGGGACGGGGCGCGCGAGGACATGATGGGTGGTTCCCCCCTTGGAACGGGTCTTGTGGGGCCGACGCCGGACACCGAATCGGTTCGTGGTCAGCGCCGGGTGCGTACGTGGCAGTCCGTGGCCGGCGCCGGGTGCGTACGGGGATGGCCTGGGATCAATGCCGGTTTCCGAGTGGCCTGTGGTCAGCGTCGGGTGCGTGGCCGGGCGGTACGGGCCGGGGCGCGTTTGGCCGTACGTCCCCCGGGCTCCGGCTCCGTGGCGGCGGCCGCGGCGAGGCGGACCAGCCGGGACTCGCAGTGGTCCAGCCAGCGGGCCTCGGCCTCCGCCTGGAAGATCAGCTGCTCCAGTACGAGCAGCCAGGCGACCTCGTCGCGGTTGGCCGGGACATCGGCGAGGGCCTGGGCCTTGAGACGGGTGTAGTCCTGCATCGCCTTCACCGTGTGGTGGCGCTGGGACTGGATGACGGCCCGGATGTCGACACCGGGCGCGCCGACCGCCATGGCGAGCTTGATGGCCAGCTCGTCACGGGGCGGGTTGCTGCGGTCGACGGGCGTCTCGAACCAGCTCCGCAGCTCGGTGCGGCCGTCGTCCGTGATCGCGTAGAGGGCGTGTCCCTGGTCGTCCTCGTCGTCCTGGACGACCAGGCCGTCGCGCTCCAGCCTGCTCAGTGTCGTGTAGACCTGGCCGACGTTGAGCGGCCAGGTGGAGCCGGTGCGTGATTCGAATTCGGTACGGAGCTGGGAGCCGTATCTGGGCCCCCGCTCCAGCAGGGCCAGCAGCCCGTGACGGATCGACATACCGAGTATGTATACCGAGTATGCTGCGCAATGCAAGCTCCTGCTGGAATGCGCGGGTGTGGCGGGGGCTCGTGGGCCCTGTCTCAGTTCGGCCGGCGCAGACGGAACGCCAGGAAGCCCAGCCCCAGCCCTATCAGTGCGATTCCGGCGCCCAGCGACACCCTCTGCACTCGCCGCACGGCGGGAGTGTCGAGTGACTGCGGCGCGAGCCGGCCCTCCGGCGGGGGGCCGCTCGCCTCGGGCGTGGCCGCGGGCACCGCGACGGGAGTCGTCACGACGGGCTGCACCTCGGGCTGCACCTCGGGCAGGCCGTGGGGGGTGTCGCGATGAGCGAGCTCCTCCGGAGAGAACGGCCGACCCGGCCGCAGGCGCCCTTCCCCGGCCTGCCGTCCAGCGAGTGGCGGCTGCGCCTCGGGGCGGGCCGACGGCCTGGCGGACCGGCTCGCAGATGCCGTGGGGGAGGGCGAGGCGGGGCGTGAAGCCGAGGGCGAGGCGGGGCGTGAAGCCGAGGGCGAGGCGGAGCGTGAAGCCGAGGGCGAGGCCGAGGAGGAGGGGGTGGCCGGCCTGCCGGCCGATGCGGCCGGGGAGGGCGAGGAGGGCGACGAGGGCGAGGGCGGAATCGTCGAGTGATCGGCCGAAGGAGTGACCGAGGGTTCGCCCGAAGGGCCGGCGGATGCGTCGGAGGAGGGGGTGACGGTCGGGGCGGCGGGGCTCGGGGGCGAGGAGCGCTCGGGGGGTGGCGGAGCGGCCACCGATCCGCCGGGCCGAGCCCGGGTCAGCCCCGGCGTACCACCGGAAGTGCGCTGGTCGGAGTGTGCCTGTCCCTGTGCCGGTCCGAAGGCCGCCCCCGCGGCTATCACCAGACAGGCCACACACCTCGACGACCATATGGAGAGGAGTGCTGAAGCCATGAGGTCAGCGTCACATGTGCCGATATGTCCGGCATCTCGCGTGTCTGTCCGGCATCCCGGACGCCTGTAGGGCGAAACGGTCCGGCACACCTCACGCGTACCGGACCGTCACTTCTCCCTGGGCGTGCGTGTCAGGCAGGGTCGCCCGTAGAGACGCGCAGCTCGAAGTGGGCGCCCTTCTCGTCCATGGCGGTACCCGCGGACGGGAACTGTTCCAGGACCTGGTCCTCGGCGTAGGTGTTGCCCGGGACCTTGATCTTCTTGATCGTCCAGCCCGCGGCCCCGGCACATTCCTTGGCGGAGAGGAAGTCCTTGTACGTGAAGTCCGGCGCCTCGATCTTGCTCGGGTCGTCGGTGTCCTCGGAGGGGTTGGTGCAGGCTTCCGTCTTCATCGTCCGGTTCCGCTCCGGATCCTTGTGCTCGCCCGCCACCGTCGAGCTGCTCGGGTCACCGCCCTTGCCCGTGTCCGAGCCCTGGTCGTCCTTCAGCGACAGCACCGTGATCAGGCCGCCGATCGCGATCAGCGCGACCACGATCGAACCGACGATCACCGGCATGTTCCGCTTGCCGCCCCCACCGGTGCCACCGCCGCCACCCACCGGCTGCGGCGACATCGTGTACGGCGCCGGGGCCGGGGTCCGGTACGCCGGGTTCGACTGCGGGTAGCCGTAGCTCGGCGACGGCGTGGGCGCCGGGGTCGGCGGGCCGTACGGGCCGGGCTGCTGCTGGTACTGCTGCGGCTGGTACGGCATCTGCACGCCCTGCGGCGCCTGCGTGGACTGGTCGACCGGCGGGAAGACCGCGGAGCCGACGCCCGAGCCGCTGTTCGCCGGTCCGGCCGCGCCGCCGATGATCACCGGGGCGCCCGTCTGGCCGCCCGCGCTCAGCACGCGCGTGATCTCGTCCTGCATCGCCGCCGCGCTGGGGAAGCGCTCGTTCGGGTTCTTCTTCAGTGCCCGGGCGACCAGTGCGTCCATCGCCGGAGTGATCGACCGGTTGATGGAGGACGGCGCGACCGGCTCCTCCTGGACGTGCGCGTACGCGATGGCGAGCGGCGAGTCCGCGTCGAACGGGATCCGTCCGGTCAGCAGCTGGAACAGCATGATGCCGACCGAGTACAGGTCGGAGCGCGCGTCCACCCCACGGCCCAGGGCCTGTTCGGGGGAGAGGTACTGCGGGGTGCCGACGACCATGCCGGTCTGCGTCATCGACGTGACGCCCGACTGCATGGCGCGGGCGATGCCGAAGTCCATGACCTTCACGACGCCGCGCTTGGTCACCATCACGTTGCCGGGCTTGATGTCGCGGTGGACCAGGCCCATTTCGTGGCTGGTGTCCAGCGCGGCCAGCACGTCGCCGGTGACCTTGAGTGCCTTGTCGGCCGGCATCGCACCGTAACTGCGGATGTCCGCCTGGAGCACGGAGCCGAGCGGCTCCCCCTCGACGTACTCCATGACGATGTACGGCATCAGCGCGCCGCCGAGCTCGTCCTCGCCGGTGTCGAAGACCGAGACGATGTTGGTGTGCTGCAGCTTGGCCACGGCCTGAGCCTCGCGACGGAACCGCTCACGGAAGGACTGCTCACGCCCCAGCTCCGTGTGCAGAGTCTTGATCGCCACCTGACGGTCGAGCGCGGAGTCGTAGGCCAGATATACGGACGCCATCCCGCCTTCGCCGAGCAGGTCGCGAAGCTGGTAGCGGCCGCCGGCGACCGAACCGCCCGCGTAGCGACCCTGGGCGCGGTGTGCGCCGTCCTGGCTCATGACTTGCTTCCCCCTCGGCGCGCGTCTCGCGCGAAGATCCGTATGACGCGCCAAGTCTGCCCGAGGGGTACGACACGTCAAGCCGGGTGCCCGTTCCGTGACCCTACGCACAGGAAGCGTCTCGGAAGCGTTACAGGAAAAGCATGGAATTTGCGTGAGCGGTGCGGCAGCCGGTTTGATGGCCCGTCCCTCTCGAGAACCGGGTGTCCGGCAGAGCCTGTAGCGTGACGTGGCAATGCAGCAAGGCATGCAAGACACCGTGAGAACCCGCGGACGCGCGGACAGATATGACGGCGAGGACTGATGGCACCCGAACCCGAAGCAAACGGCGGCGGAGTCTCGGATGCAGCCGACTCCTGGGGTATCGGAGGTGTGGTCGGCGACGGACGTTACCGGATGACACACCGGCTGGGCCGAGGTGGTATGGCCGAGGTCTTTGCCGCGGAGGACGTCCGGCTGGGACGTACCGTCGCGGTGAAGCTGCTCCGTTCCGATCTTGCCGAGGACCCGGTCTCCAAGGCCCGGTTCACGCGAGAGGCACAGTCGGTCGCCGGCCTCAACCACCATGCGATCGTCGCCGTGTACGACTCCGGTGAGGACGTCGTGGGCGGCCAGACCGTCCCGTACATCGTGATGGAGCTCGTCGAGGGCCGCACCATCCGTGATCTGCTGCTCAACGCGGAGGCGCCGCCGCCCGAGCAGGCGTTGATCATCGTCTCGGGGGTGCTGGAGGCCCTCGCGTACTCGCACCAGCACGGCATCGTGCACCGTGACATCAAGCCGGCCAACGTGATCATCACGAACTCCGGCGCGGTCAAGGTGATGGACTTCGGCATCGCCCGTGCGCTGCACGGCGCGCAGTCGACGATGACCCAGACCGGCATGGTCATGGGCACGCCGCAGTACCTCTCCCCCGAGCAGGCGCTGGGCAAGGCCGTCGACCACCGCTCCGACCTGTACGCCACCGGCTGTCTGCTCTACGAACTCCTCGCGCTGCGGCCCCCGTTCACGGGCGAGACGCCACTCTCCGTGGTGTACCAGCACGTTCAGGACATTCCGGTCCCGCCGTCCGAGATCCTGGGCGCGGTGCCGCCGGAGCTGGACGGGCTCGTCATGCGGTCGCTCGCGAAGGACCCCGACGACCGGTTCCAGAGCGCCGAGGAGATGCGCGGGCTGGTCCAGTACAGCCTGCAGATGCTCCAGGTGCAGGGCGGTCATACGGGTACGTGGAACACCGGGCCGGTCGCCGCGCACGAGTTCGGCAACACCCCCGCCATGGGCATGCCCGGCGGGACGATGGCGATGGGGCACCCGCAGCACGGGGACACCTCGCAGAGCCCGATCCTGCCGCCGATGAATCCGGACGACGGCGGGTACGACGGCGGACACCAGAGCGGTGGCGGCCGCGGCAAGCTCTTGCTGTTCGTCGTCCTCGCGCTGATCGCGATCGGGGCGGGTGTCGCCATCGCGGTGAACGCCGCGAACAACAACGACACCACCCACAAGAAGACGCCGACCACGACCTCCAGCTCCCCCGCCGCGAAGGAGAGTTCGGCGGAGCCGACCGACGAGAAGACGGACATCGTCCCGCCGGCCGACGACACCACCGGTGGCAAGCAGCAGCCGAACAACCCGCCGTCCTTCTCCCGGTCCCCCTCGCAGACCACGCCGTCCCAGACTCCGTCCAACACGGCCACCCCGCCGGACACCGGCACGTCCGACGGCACGACGAACGAGGGCACGACCGGTGGCGAGACCCCCCTGCCGAGTGACACGGCCACCGCTCCGGGCACCCCGGGTGGCGGCGACGCTGCCGGGGCGGCCGGCGGCAACCCCGGTGTCAGCGCGGCCGGTGGTACGCCTCCGTAGAGCCCCTGTGGGCCTGCCCGCCCTCACCCCGTGAAGGCGTCGCGCACCGCCTCGTACTCCCGCGTCCACCAGACCGCCAGGGCCGACACCGCAGGAAACTGCGGGTCGGCCCTTCGGTCGTCCAGGCGGTAGCGCCAGCGCAGTATCCAGAAGTCGTTGAGCCGCTCCCACCACACCCGGTGCACCGCGGCAGCCAGTTCGCAGGCGCCCACCCCGACCGCACACCGGTAGGCCCGCGCGTAGGCCCGTACCCTCTCCAGGTCCAGCGTCCCGGCGGGCTGCACGAAGAAGATCGCCGCGGCCCGTACCGCCTCCTCGGCGCGTGGCTGCACCCCCAGCCGGTCCCAGTCGATGATCGCCACCGGGTCGGCGCCCCGGTACAGCACGTTCAGCGGGTGGAAGTCGCCGTGCACCCAGCCGGTCGCCGGGATGTCGGGGGTGGGCGGCCGGCGGTCGGCGTGCCGCTCCAGCAGGGCACGACGTTCGACGAGGCGGTGCTCGGCGAGCTCGTCGAAGGGGTCCCGGGGGCGGTGTTCGCGCGTCGCGGCCAGCAGGTCGTCGATCAACGCGAACGTGTCGACGGCGTCCGGGCTGGCATGCCCGCGCCCCCCGGTCGCCCCCGTCTCCATCACCTGCGCGAGCCCCGTGTGTACGGCTCCGAGGAGCGCCCCGAGCCGTTCCGACTGGGCGAGGGTCAGCTGGGCGCCGACCCGGTGCAGTCCGTCCACCCAGGGGTGCAGCGCGTAGCACCGGCCGTCGATCTCCGTGACCGTGTCACCCTCCGTGTCCTGGACTGGCGGGGCGACCGGCACCCCGAGCGACTGCAGCCGCTGGGTGGCGCGGTGCTGGCGGATGATCGTCGCGCGGTCGCCGGTGGAGTCGTCGAGATGGTGTTTGAGGAAGTAAGAGCCGCGGGTGGTGGAGACGCGGTAGCCGTGGTTGAGGAGGCCCTTGGTGAGGGGCTTGCAGCTGAGGGGCTCACCGGCGTCCGGGTAGCGGCGCAGCACCTCGCCGACCGGAGGAACAGGCGGGAGGGTGACAGATGAGCGCGGCACTCACCACATGGTAGATCACGCTGCGTGTCGGTTCGGCTGACGTGCGTGGTGGCCCAGGGTGTGCACCGTGACGAAGTGCGGGGCGAGGCGGAGGTAGACCGGCTCGAAGGGTTCGCCGCTGACCTCCCGAGGTGCCGCACCGAAGCGCTCGCGCTGCTCCTCGGTCGGATGCACGATCTCGGCAGGACCGGTGAACTGGACCGACCACAGGTCGCCGCCGTCGCCGGAGTCTGCCGTGTTGAAATTGTCCGCCCCGTACGCGACGACGGTGCCGTCGCACAAGGCGTGGTAACCGAGTCCGCTGTGCATCCGCAGGACGACGTGGCCGTCGATCACGATGTGGCGGGCCACCGCCAGATAGGGGAGTGCCCGTCGGGTCGTCGCCAGCCGGCCGTACGGCACCCGGGCGAGCAACTCGATCGCCTGCAGTTCCTCGGAGGACATGCGCTCCACTCTGCGACACCGTGGTGGGCACAGAAAGAGGCCGCAGCCCCGGGTGATCCGGGACCAAAGTCCCGAGGGCCGCCCGGGGCCACGGCCCCGTCGGAGAGGAGGCAGGGTGCGCGCGGCCCGTCCCGTACCGCTCAGTGCTGCTCGGCCTGGAGCCGCGCCACATAGGCGGCTGCCTGCGAGCGCCGCTCCATGCCCAGCTTGGAGAGCAGGCTGGAGACATAGTTCTTGATCGTCTTCTCGGCGAGATGGAGCCGCTCACCGATCACCCGGTTCGTCAGCCCCTCGCCGATCAGATCGAGGATCTTGCGCTCCTGGTCGGTGAGGCTCGCGAGCTTGTCGTCGCCCCGGCCCTTCTTCCCCTCGCGCAGCCGCTCCAGCACACGCGCGGTCGCGACCGGGTCCAGCAGCGAATTTCCGGCCGCCACATTCCGTACCGCATTCAGCAGCTCATTGCCGCGGATCGCCTTGAGCACATATCCCGACGCGCCCGCCATGATCGCGTCGAAGAGAGCTTCGTCATCGGCGTACGAGGTCAGCATCAGGCAGTGGATGCTGTCGTCCAGGGACCGGATCTCACGGCAGACCTCCACCCCGCTGCCGTCCGGCAGCCGTACGTCGAGCACCGCCACATCGGGGCGCGTGGCGGGGATGCGCACCAGAGCGTCCGCCGCCGTACCGGCTTCGCCGACGACTTCGATGTCGTCCTCGACCGAGAGCAGCTCATGGACCCCGCGTCGGACGACTTCATGGTCGTCCAACAGAAATACGGTGATTTTTCCCTCTTCGCGCACAATCGCAGTCTCACACACTCCCCCCTTCCCTGCCGCTGAACGGCGGGATAACGTGCCGTTGTTCCGGCGGCCTGCAAGGCCGTTCCCAGCGCTGTGACCAGCGAGAGTTCCCGAATTTCTCGATTTACTTGGAAATCCAAGCAAAATCGCAGGTCAGGGAGTGTTTCGCAGTTGTGCGATGCACTGGGTAACGTGCCTTTGACAGGACGCTCGCCGGGGCACCTGTCACGCCTGTTCCCGGCCGAGCGGCACCCACCCCGTGCACGGGTACGGACACAGGCGAGCCGCACTGGTCTCCCGGCAGACCCCGGGGGCCGGACCGACGGAGGAGCACGCACGTGACCGTGGAGAGCACTGCCGCGCGCAAACCGCGACGCAGCAGCAAGCGGACCAGCGCCGCGAAGACGCCACAGAGTTCCGAGCCCGAGCTTGTACAGCTGCTGACGCCCGAGGGCGAGCGCGTCGAGCACCCGGACTACACGATCGACCTGACCGCGGACGAGCTGCGCGGTCTGTACCGGGACATGGTCCTGACCCGCCGCTTCGACGCCGAGGCGACCGCCCTGCAGCGTCAGGGCGAACTGGGTCTGTGGGCCTCGCTGCTCGGCCAGGAGGCCGCGCAGATCGGTTCCGGCCGAGCACTGCGCGACGACGACTACGTCTTCCCGACCTACCGTGAGCACGGTGTCGCCTGGTGCCGCGGGGTCGACCCGACCAATCTGCTCGGGATGTTCCGCGGTGTGAATCACGGCGGCTGGGACCCGAACAGCAACAACTTCCACCTGTACACGATCGTCATCGGCTCGCAGACCCTGCACGCCACCGGCTACGCCATGGGCGTCGCCAAGGACGGCGCGGACTCCGCCGTGATCGCGTACTTCGGGGACGGCGCCTCCAGCCAGGGCGACGTCGCCGAGTCGTTCACCTTCTCCGCGGTCTACAACGCCCCGGTCGTCTTCTTCTGCCAGAACAACCAGTGGGCGATCTCCGAGCCCACCGAGAGGCAGACCCGCGTCCCGCTCTACCAGCGCGCGCAGGGCTTCGGCTTCCCCGGCGTCCGGGTCGACGGCAACGACGTACTCGCCTGCCTCGCCGTCACCAAGTCGGCGCTGGAGCGGGCCCGCCGGGGTGAGGGACCCACCCTCGTCGAGGCGTTCACCTACCGGATGGGCGCGCACACCACCTCCGACGACCCGACGAAGTACCGGGCGGACGAGGAACGCGCCTCCTGGGAGGCCAAGGACCCGATCCTGCGGCTCAGGACGTACCTGGAGAAGCAGGACCTCGCCGACGAGGCGTACTTCTCCGCGCTCGACGAGGAGAGCGAGGCTCTCGGCAAGCGGGTCCGTGAAGCGGTACGGGCCATGCCCGATCCGGACCGGATGGCGATCTTCGACCACGCGTACGCCGACGGCAACCCCCTCGTCGACGAGGAGCGCGCCCAGTTCGCCGCCTACCAGGCTTCGTTCGCCGAGGAGGGCAACTAGTCATGGCCCTGGAAAAGATGTCCATCGCGAAGGCGCTCAACGAGTCGCTGCGCAAGGCCCTCGACACCGATCCCAAGGTCCTCATCATGGGTGAGGACGTCGGCAAGCTGGGCGGGGTCTTCCGGATCACCGACGGGCTCCAGAAGGACTTCGGCGAGGACCGGGTCATCGACACGCCGCTCGCCGAGTCCGGCATCGTCGGCACCGCGATCGGTCTGGCCCTGCGCGGCTACCGGCCGATCGTGGAGATCCAGTTCGACGGCTTCGTCTTCCCCGCGTACGACCAGATCGTCACGCAGCTCGCGAAGATGCACGCCCGCGCCCTCGGCAAGATCAAGCTGCCGGTCGTCGTCCGGATCCCGTACGGCGGCGGCATCGGCGCCGTCGAGCACCACAGCGAGTCGCCCGAGGCGCTGTTCGCGCACGTCGCGGGGTTGAAGGTGGTCTCGCCGTCCAATGCATCGGATGCCTACTGGATGATGCAGCAGGCCGTCCAGAGCGACGACCCGGTCATCTTCTTCGAGCCGAAGCGGCGTTACTGGGACAAGGGCGAGGTCGAGACCGACCTCATTCCCGGTCCGCTGCACAAGGCCGCGACGGTACGGGAGGGCTCGGACCTCACCCTCGCCGCGTACGGCCCGATGGTGAAGGTCTGCCTTCAGGCCGCCGCGGCCGCCCAGGAGGAGGGCAAGTCGATCGAGGTCCTGGACCTGCGGTCGATGTCCCCGATCGACTTCGACGCCGTCCAGGCCTCGGTCGAGAAGACCGGCCGGCTGGTCGTCGTCCACGAGGCGCCGGTGTTCTACGGCTCCGGTGCCGAGATCGCCGCCCGCATCACCGAGCGCTGCTTCTACCATCTGGAGGCACCGGTGCTCAGGGTCGGCGGCTACCACGTCCCGTATCCGCCGGCGCGTCTCGAGGACGAGTATCTGCCGGGCCTGGACCGGGTGCTCGACGCCGTCGACCGCTCGCTGGCGTACTGAGGAGAGGGGTCGTGACGACGATGACCGAAACGTCTGCTCGCTTCCGTGAGTTCAAGATGCCTGACGTGGGCGAGGGACTGACCGAGGCCGAGATCCTCAAGTGGTACGTACAGCCGGGCGACACCGTCACCGACGGCCAGGTCGTCTGCGAGGTCGAGACCGCGAAGGCGGCCGTGGAGCTGCCGATCCCGTTCGACGGCGTGGTGCACGAGCTGCGCTTCGCCGAGGGCACGACCGTCGACGTCGGCCAGGTGATCATCGCGGTGGACGTGGCGCCGGGCAGCGGTGACACGGCTGCGGAGGCGGCTCCGGCTCCGGCCTCGGCCGAACCGGAACCGGCTGCGGAACCGGAGGCACCGAAGGGCCGCCAGCCGGTGCTGGTGGGCTACGGCGTGTCCGAGTCCTCCACCAAGCGCCGCGCCCGCAAGGGCGCCGAGCAGCCGGCGGCCGCGGCTGCCGCGATTCAGGGCGAGCTGAACGGTCACGGACCGGCCGTCCAGGAGAGCCGCCCGCTCGCCAAGCCGCCGGTGCGCAAGCTGGCCAAGGACCTGGGCATCGACCTGGCCACGGTCGTCCCGACCGGCGAGGGCGGGATCATCACGCGCGAGGACGTGCACGCGGCGGCCGCACCGGCGCAGGCGCCGGCGACCGCACCCGCCCCGGTTCCGGCCACGGTCCCGGAACCGGTGGTCACCGCTCCCACCCCGGTACCGGGTGCCCGGGAGACCCGTATTCCGGTCAAGGGTGTGCGGAAGGCCATCGCGCAGGCCATGGTCGGCAGTGCGTTCACCGCACCGCATGTCACCGAGTTCGTGACGATCGACGTCACGCGCACGATGAAGCTCGTGGCGGAGCTCAAGGACGACAAGGACATGGCGGGGGTTCGGGTCAACCCGCTCCTGATCATTGCCAAGGCGCTCCTGGTTGCGATCAAGCGGAACCCGGAGATCAACGCGGCCTGGGACGAGGCCAACCAGGAGATCGTGCAGAAGCACTATGTGAACCTGGGCATCGCGGCCGCCACCCCGCGCGGTCTGATCGTGCCGAACATCAAGGACGCGCAGGACAAGACCCTGCCGCAGCTCGCCGCAGCGCTGGGCGAGCTGGTCGCCACGGCCCGGGACGGCAGGACGTCTCCCGCCGCCATGGCGGGCGGCACGGTGACGATCACCAACGTCGGCGTCTTCGGCGTCGACACGGGTACGCCGATCCTGAACCCGGGCGAGTCCGCGATCCTCGCGGTCGGTGCGATCAAGCTGCAGCCGTGGGTCCACAAGGGCAAGGTGAAACCCCGTCAGGTCACCACGCTGGCGCTGTCGTTCGACCATCGCCTGATCGACGGCGAGCTCGGTTCCAAGGTCCTGGCGGATGTCGCCGCGATCCTGGAACAGCCCAAGAGGCTGATCACCTGGGCCTGATGGCCGTGTGAGGCGGAAGAAGCGGGCCTGCGCGGAGATTCCTTCCGCGCAGGCCCGCTTTTCTGTCGGGACAGGTCACTCGACGGGGGCCAGGATCACCCGGTCCGCGGCGGGCGCCGACCGGGTGTCGTCGGCGTACACGGCGGTCACCCGGGAGAAGTGGGCGGCGCCGGTCGGGGCGGCCGACAGCGCGGCGACGCTGCGAAGCCGCCCACGAGGAATGGCGGAGAGCCCGCGGCCGGGTGCAGGAAAGGGCCCGCCGAACCGCACGGCGGACCCCTCCTCGTGCCCCCGGAAGCGGGGGTGGAGGACTACTTCTGGAAGGAGTAGTCCATGATCTTCTTCATGTCCGCGGTCCGGGTGGTCGCGCTCGTGGAGGCGAGCACGGTGCCGATGACCGTCTTGCCGTTCCGGGTCGCGGCGAAGACCAGGCAGTACTTGGCCGTCGGGCCGGAGCCGGTCTTCACGCCGATCGCACCGCTGTAGCTGCTGAGCATCGCGTTGGTGTTGGACCACGACATGTAGCGGTAGCCACCGGTCTTCGTGGTGACTTTCTGCTTGGTCGACTTGGTCTTCACGACCGTGCGGAAGGTGGAGTTCTTCATCGCACTGCTGGCGATCTTCGTCAGGTCGCGCGGCGTCGAGTAGTTCGAGCCGTTCCCTATGCCGTCGAACGAGTCGAAGTGGGTGTTCGTCAGGCCGAGGGACTTGGCGGAGGCGTTCATCTTGCCGACGAACGACTTCACGCGGGCCGCGCGGGTGGTGCCGGTGCCGTACTTGTCGGCGAGCGCGTACGCGGCGTCGCAGCCGGACGGCAGCATCAGACCGTAGAGGAGCTGACGGACGGTGACCTTGTCGCCGACGATCAGGTGCGCCGACGAGGCGCCCTTGGCGACGATGTAGTCGCTGTACGCCTTCTGGATCGTGACCTTGGAATCCAGGTTGAGGTTCTTCTGCGCCAGCACCACCTTGGCCGTCATGATCTTGGTGGTCGAGCCGGTGGACCGACGGGTGTCCGCGGCCTTCGAGTAGAGGGTCTTCGCGGTTCCGTCGTTCATCACGTAGCCGCCCGCGGCGGTAATCGTGGGGGTGGGCAGCGTGGCAGCCTGCGCCGTGGAAGCGAAGACGCTGCCCGCGATGACGGCACCCGCGGTAAGAGCCACGGTGGCAGTGGCGGAAACGCGGTTTATGCCCTTAATACCAATTTTCAACTTGAACGCTCCAAATGCCCCTGGAATGCGGCCGCATGTCGGTGCCGCTCGGTGGTGAGACTCACGAGGTGTGCGAATGGATGTGCTGAATCCCCGAGTAATTTCCGGGGTTTTACCGTCCAGATTCCGGACAGCGCCGCCGCATGTGTGCATGTTGTATCTATGCTGTGTGCATGCCTGCCGCACCCCCTGTCGTGACGCACTCGCCCGCCAAGCAGCCGCCCGCCGCCGAACGCGTCTACACCCATATCAAGCAGGCGGTCCTCGACCGCCGTTACGAGGGGGGCACGCTCCTCACCGAGGGCGACCTCGCGGACGCCGTGGGTGTCTCCCGTACACCCGTGCGCGAGGCCCTGCTGCGGCTGGAGGTCGAAGGGCTGATCAAGCTCTATCCGAAGAGGGGGGCCCTGGTGCTTGCCGTCTCCGCGCAGGAGATCGCGGACGTGGTGGAAACCCGGCTGCTTGTAGAGGAGTTCGCCGCCCGCAAGGCCGTGCCCGCTTCGGCGAACCTGATCGCCCGCCTGGAGGAACTGCTCGACGAGCAGCGACGGCAGGTGGCGGCCGGGGACCTGGCCGCCGTGTCGGTCGCGGACCGCTGCTTCCACGCCGAGATCGTGCGCAACGCCGGCAACGAGATCCTGTCACGCCTCTACGACCAGCTGCGCGACCGGCAGTTGCGGATGGGCGTCGCCGTGATGGAGGCGCATCCCGGCAGGATCGCCGCCAACATCACTGAGCACACCGAGCTGCTGGAGGCCATCAGGGCCGGGGACGCTGACGGTGCCGCGCAGGTCGTACGACGCCATGTCAGCCGGGTCAGGGTGCTGGTCCGGGGTGAGGACCGGTGAGTTCTGCTGCCGCTCCCACCCTGTCCCTGCCCGGTGATCCGCCCGGCGGCCGGCGGGCCGCCCGGGTCTGGGGCATCGGCGTCGCCGTCTACTTCGTCGCCATCATCTTCCGTACGAGCCTCGGGGTCGCCGGTCTCGACGCCGCCGACCGGTTCGACGTCAACGCCTCCGCGCTGTCGACGTTCTCCATCCTTCAGCTGCTCGTCTACGCGGGCATGCAGATACCTGTCGGCCTGATGGTCGACCGGCTCGGCACCAAGAAGGTCCTCACCCTCGGGACCGTCCTGTTCACCGTCGGGCAGCTCGGCTTCGCGCTCTCCCCGTCCTACGGCATGGCGCTGGCCTCCCGGGCGCTGCTCGGCTGCGGCGACGCGATGACGTTCATCAGCGTGCTGCGGCTCGGTGCCCGTTGGTTCCCGGCCCGGCGCGGACCGCTGATCGGCCAGATCGCCGCCCTCTTCGGCATGGCGGGCAACCTCGTCTCCACGCTCTTCATCGCCCGCGCCCTGCACGGCTTCGGCTGGACCGCCACGTTCGCGGGCAGCGCGGCCGCCGGGGCCGTGGTCCTCGTCCTGACCCTCCTCTTCCTGAAGGACCACCCCGAGGGATACGAGCCGCCGCCCGTCGAACACGCGGGCGCCGCCTACGTACGCAAGCAGATCGCCGCCTCGTGGCGGGAGCCCGGCACCCGGCTCGGGATGTGGGTGCACTTCACCACGCAGTTCCCGGCCATGGTGTTCCTGCTGCTGTGGGGGATGCCGTTCCTGGTGGAGGCACAGGGGCTGAGCAGGTCCACTGCCGGGGAGCTGCTCACCCTGGTGGTGCTCTCCAACATGGCCATCGGCCTCGTCTACGGACAGGTCATCGCCCGCCACCACGCCGCGCGCGCCCCGCTCGCCCTCGGCACGGTCGCGGTGACGGCCGTCGTGTGGGCGTCGACGATCCTGTACCCGGGAGACCATGCGCCGATGTGGCTGCTGATCACGCTCTGCGCGGTGCTGGGCACCTGTGGACCCGCCTCGATGATCGGCTTCGACTTCGCACGCCCGGCCAATCCGCCGCAGCGCCAGGGCACCGCATCGGGGATCGTCAACATGGGCGGTTTCATTGCTTCGATGACGACACTGTTCGCCGTCGGTGTGCTGCTCGACGCGACGGGGGACAACTTCCGCATCGCGTTCGCCTCGGTCTTCGTCCTGGAGGCGGTCGGGGTCGTGCAGATCCTGCGGCTGCACGCCCGTGCCACGCTCCGCGAGCGGAACCACCATGTGATCAGCCGCGTGGAGGCGGTGCACGTTCCCGCGTGACGCCTGCCGCGGGCCGGTCCGGCGGCGCGCCCGTCTCTTCGCCTCACAAAGACGGGCGCCGCCGACCGTGCCGTTACGGCGTGACGGCGAAGTTCTGCAGGATCGCCGTCGCCAGCTCCTGGTCGCCCTCGACCTTGATCCGGTCCGCGACCGCCGTCGCCCGCACCCGCCCGCAGGCCAGCCGGACGTACGTCTCCCAGTCCATCGCCAGTGTCACCAGGGGCCCCAGCGACGGCGAACCGTCCACCGAACCACGGCCGTCCGCGTCGACCCTGACCGTGCGCAGGAACTCCATCGGCCCGTGCACATCGAGCACGACCGCCGAATTCGGCGGTGCGCCCGCGTCCTTGGCGACCACCTTCGGCAGCGCGGCGAGGAGCGTGTCCCGGGTGATGGTGGCGCCGGGGGAGTCGAGATTGCCGGGCTTGCCCAGCGTCGTACGCAGATCCTGCTCGTGCACCCAGACGTCGAAGGCCCGCATCCGCAGTGCCAGTTCGAGGGTCTGCTCGGCGCCGAGCGGCGCGCGGGTCATGGTCTCCGGGGCACGCGACTCGTTCCGCAGCTGACGCGAGCGGCGGATGATCGTGTACTCCAGCTCGGAGGTCATCTCGGGTGCCGTGTGGTGGCGCCGCACATCGACCTGTATCTCCATATAACGGGTGAAGTCGTTCTGTACGTGGTAGAGATCGCGCGGCAGCGTGTGGATCGGCCGCGGATCGCCGAGCTGCTCGCACTCCATACCGATGATGTGCGAGACGATGTCGCGCACCGACCAGCCGGGGCACGGTGTACGGCGATTCCACTCCCCCTCGGCGAGCGGCGTCACCAGCTCAGCTATCGACTCGATGGAGTGGGTCCAGGCATCGGCGTAGGTCTGGAGGCTGGGATGGACGGTCACGGGACCCCTCGTGCGGTTCTGCGGTGCATGGGCTGGACTGCTCGCGCGGTCGGCGGGCGGCGGCTGCGGGCTGCGTGGGAGGTTCGATCGCTAAGTTACGCTGCGAGCAGGCACCCCGGCAGTGCTTTCGTGTGACGATCGTAGGCCCGTGTTGACGGCTCGAATGCCAGGACGGTGGTAGTGTGCGCGCCTCCCTCATCCAGATCGCAGTAGACCCGGACGAATCCGTCAATTCCCGCAGGGACCGGGCCGCTTCCCTGGTCGCGGGCCAACGCGGTGCCGATCTGGTGGTCCTTCCCGAGCTGTGGCCGGTCGGCGCGTTCGCGTACACCGCCTTCGCCGACGAGGCGGAACCGCTCCGGGGACCCACCCACGACCTGATGGCGAAGGCCGCGGCCGACGCCGGGGTCTGGCTGCACGCGGGCTCCTTCGTGGAGCGCGCCGACGACGGCACGCTCTACAACACCTCGCTGGTCTTCACGCCCGAGGGCGAGCGCGCCGCCGCGTACCGCAAGATCCACCGCTTCGGCTTCGACAAGGGCGAGGCGGTGATGATGGGAGCCGGTGAGGACCTGGTCACGGTCGACCTGCCGCAGACCACGCTCGGCCTCGCCACCTGCTACGACCTGCGCTTCCCCGAACTGTTCCGCGGCCTGGTCGACGCCGGTGCGCAGACGCTCGTCGTCCCGGCGGGCTGGCCGGAGCGGCGCCGCGCCCACTGGACTCTGCTCGCCCAGGCGCGTGCCGTGGAGAACCAGGCGTATGTCCTGGCCGTCGGCACCGCCGGCACCCACGCCGGGGTCCAGCAGGCCGGGCACAGCATCGCCGTCGACCCGTGGGGCGAGGTGCTCGCCGAGGCGGGCGCGGACGAGGAGGTGCTCACCGTGGAGTTCGACCCGGCGAAGGTCGCCACCACGCGGGAGCAGTTCCCGGCGCTCAAGGACCGACGGCTGGGTCTCCTCCCGCCGTCGAGTGGCTGTTGACGCATCGGGCGGACCGGACTTCGCACCACCGTCGGGCATCCGTCGGACCGGGCCTCGCCCCATCGTCGGGCGGGGCCCGGTTTCACGTGAAACGTCCCGGTCAGCCGTCGCGCTCCTTGTCCGCGAGCACGATGACGCACACCGACACGGCGATGAGCAGTGCCGCGTCGGCGTCCTCCCGTACGACATCGATGCCGTACGTGTCCCGTACGGTCAGCCAACGCCGTGAGATCTGGGCCAGGAGTTCGCCGTCGTAGTCGATGGCGAACTCGCGGTCCAGGATCTTGCCGCTGACATCGAGCTCGGTGCCGTCGACCAGCGTCACCCGGTAATGGTTGCGCAGCAGCGAGAGCCGCTTCCGCTTGACCTCGGCGAGCTGCTCGCCGTCGCGCTCGATGAGCATCGTGTCGCGCAGGCTGAGCAGCTTCTGCCGGATCTCGACCAGGACCCGGCCCTGCGCGTCCTTCAGTTCGAAGGTGTCGCGCACCCGCATCGCCTTGCCGTCGACGAGGAAGACCTTGCGCCCGTCCGCGTCCTCGATCCAGTAGTCGTCGCCGACAGCGAACAGTCGCTCACGCACCAGGAATCTCATGGCTGACAGGTTCCCCCGGCGACCCCCCGGGATACGTGAGACTCCCCGGGACGCGTGGCACCTCAAAAATGCCGGAGACCCGCCGGAATGCGTACGCGCCACGGTGATGTTGACTGTTCACATGGCAACACGTGCGCGCGTCAGGGCCCCCGAGCTGGTCGGCAAGGGCGGCTGGCTCAATACCGGTGACCATCAGTACACCCTCGCTGACCTGCGGGGGCGCGTTGTCATTCTGGATTTTTGGACATTTTGCTGTGTGAACTGTCTGCATGTCCTCGATGAGTTGCGCGAGCTGGAGGAGAAGCACCGCGACACCGTGGTGATCATCGGTGTGCACTCGCCGAAGTTCGTCCACGAGGCCGAGCACCAGGCCGTCGTCGACGCCGTCGAGCGGTACGAGGTCCATCACCCGGTCCTCGACGACCCCGAGCTCGCCACCTGGAAGCAGTACGCCGTACGGGCCTGGCCGACGCTCGTCGTCATCGACCCCGAGGGCTATGTCGTCGCCCAGCACGCCGGCGAGGGCCATGCGCACGCCATCGAGAAGCTCGTCGAGGAGCTGGAGGCCGAGCACGCCGAGAAGGGCACGCTGCGCCGCGGCGACGGCCCGTACGTGGCGCCCGAGCCCGTGGCCACGCATCTGCGCTTCCCCGGCAAGGCCCTGCTGCTGGCCGACGGCGGCTTCCTGGTCTCCGACACCACCCGGCACCGCCTCGTCGAGCTCGACGCCGACGGCGAAACGGTGCGCCGCCACTTCGGCACCGGGGACCGCGGGTTCGCGGACGGCGGACCCGACGAGGTGCGGTTCAGCGAGCCGCAGGGGCTCGCCGTGCTGCCCGACGGCCGGATCGCCGTCGCCGACACCGTCAACCACGCCATCCGCGCCCTCGATCTCACGACCGGGATGACGACGACCGTCGCCGGCACCGGCCGCCAGTGGTGGCAGGGCTCTCCGACGACCGGCCCGGCACGCGAAGTCGACCTCTCCTCCCCGTGGGACATCGCCTGGTTCGCGGACCGGTTGTGGATCGCCATGGCGGGCGTGCACCAGCTGTGGTCGTACGACCCCGACTCCGGAACCGTGCAGGTCGCCGCGGGCACGACCAACGAAGGACTGGTCGACGGTCCGGCCGACGAGGCCTGGTTCGCCCAGCCGTCCGGCCTTGCCGCCTCGGCCGACGGTGACCGGCTCTGGGTCGCCGACTCGGAGACGTCCGCGTTGCGGTACGTCGACCGGGACGGGACCGTGCACACCGCCGTCGGTACCGGACTCTTCGACTTCGGGCACCGCGACGGCGCCGCCGGCCAGGCGCTCTTCCAGCACCCGCTGGGCGTCACCGCGCTGCCGGACGGGTCCGTGGCCGTCAGCGACACGTACAACCACGCCCTGCGCCGTTACGACCCCGCCACCCGCGAGGTCACCACGCTGGCCACGGATCTGCGCGAGCCGAGCGATGCCGTGCTGGTCGACGGCGATCTCGTCGTCGTCGAGTCCGCCCGGCACCGGCTGACCCGGCTGCGTCTGCCCGAGGAAGCCGTACGCGTCGCCGGCCAGGCGCACCGCACCCAGCGCGCGGCCACCGAGATCGCCCCCGGCACGCTCCGGCTGGACGTGGTCTTCCAGGCGCCCGCCGGTCAGAAGCTGGACACCCGGTACGGTCCCTCGACCCGGCTGCTGGTCTCGTCGACCCCGCCCGAGCTGCTGGCGGAGGGCGCGGGGCCCGGCACCGATCTCTTCCGCGACCTGGTCCTGGCCGACGGCGTCACCGAAGGCGTCCTGCATGTGTCCGCGATGGCGGCTTCCTGTGACGACGACCCGGAGAACGAGTACCCGGCCTGCCACGTCCACCAGCAGGACTGGGGCGTCCCCGTCCGCGTGAGTGCGCAGGGGACGGCGCGGCTTCCGCTGGTGCTCGCCGGAATGGACGAGGAGGCCTGACGGGCCGGCGGGGCTCAGAAGTCGTCGGCGCCGTCGCGGAGCTCGGGCGTCCCCGCACATCAGCAGTGCGGTACGGAACATGCGCGGGCCGGTGACGCGGGCGAACTCCTGGAACTCGTCCGTCCCACCGGTCACTTGTGTCACCCCTCAGCCGTCGGCCCCGCGAACCCCCTGCACAGGGAAGACGCCCGAGCCTCGGCGCGCGTTACACAGACTTCCGGAAATTCTTCGGAGCCACGGCCGAACCGGTCCGGCCGACGTGGAACGGGCAGGCCACGACGGAAGGGGCCTGCCCGCGATCGGACCTGTCCGGAGTCGGACCTGCCCGGAAAACGACCTGCTCAGCCCGCCAGGAAGGCGGCCAGCGCGTTCGCCAGCAGATACGGGTCGTCCGCGCCGCACAGCTCACGCGCACTGTGCATCGACAGGATCGCGACGCCGATGTCCACGGTCTGGATGCCGTGCCGGGCCGCGGTGATCGGGCCGATCGTCGTGCCGCACGGCATCGAGTTGTTGGAGACGAACGTCTGCCACGGCACGCCCGCCTTCTCGCACGCCGCCGCGAACACGGCCCGGCCGCTGCCGTCCGTCGCGTACCGCATATTGACGTTGACCTTGAGGATCGGCCCGCCGTTCGCCACCGGGTGGTGTGTCGGGTCGTGGCGCTCCCCGTAGTTGGGGTGGATCGCGTGACCGGTGTCGGAGGAGAGGCAGATGGTCCCCGCGAACGCCCGGGCACGGTCCTCGTACGTGCCGCCGCGGGCGAAGACGGAGCGCTCCAGCACGGTGCCGAGCAGCGGTCCGTCGGCGCCGGTGTCGGACTGCGAACCGTTCTCCTCGTGGTCGAACGCGGCCAGCACCGGGATGTACGGAATCTCGTCGTCCGGCTGTCCGGCGACGGCGGCGAGCGCGGCCGTCGCCGCGTGCACGGAGAGCAGGTTGTCCATCCGCGGCCCGGCCACCAGTTCACGGTCCCGGCCCAGGTACGACGGCCTCTCCACCGGGTGCGGCATCAGGTCCCAGCCGGTCACGTCCGCGGCGTCGACACCCGCCTCCGCGGCGACGAACCGGATCAGGTCGCCCTCCTCGACGTCCCCGAGCCCCCAGATCGGCTGCATGTGCTTCTGGCGGTCGAGCTTGAGACCGTCGGTGTTGGCCGACCGGTCCAGATGCACGGCCAGCTGAGGCACGCGCAGCAGCGGCCGGTCGATGTCGACCAGCCGGTGCGTGCCGTCGCGCAGCGAGATCCGGCCGGCGAGACCGAGGTCCCGGTCCAGCCAGGTGTTGAGCAGCGTGCCGCCGTACACCTCGACGGCGATCTGCCGCCAGCCGTACGACCCCGTGTCGGGCAGCGGCTTCACCCGCAGATTCGGCGAGTCGGTGTGCGCGCCGACGATGCGGAAGGGGGTGTGCGCCCCGGCGCCTTCCGGCACGTACCAGGCGACGATCGCCCCGCCGCGCAGCACGTACTTCCCACCGGTGGAAGCGTCCCAGGCCGCAGTCTCCTCGACCTGCCGGAAGCCGGCCTTCTCCAGCCGCGCCGCGGCGGTGGCCACGGCGTGGTAGGGGGAGGGGCTGGCCATCAGGAAGGCCATCAGGTCGTCGGTGTGACCGCGGTCGAAGCGGCGGGGAGAACTCATGTTCCTCACTGTAACGAGGCCGGACCGGCCGGATTCACCGTCGCCCCGCGGGCGAGCGGCTTGCTCAGAGAGGAGGACAGGGGCTGTCGAGGGAGACCCGGTCTACAGCTTGTCGATGGCGGTCAGGTCGATGTCGATGTCGTACGGGGCGGAGAGCTTGAGCCGGTCGTGGTGGACGCCAGTGGAGACGTACGTCTTGTTGACCGGGTCCAGCTGATACGTCCAGACCACGGGCCGGTCGTTCGCGGCCATCTCGACGAGCCAGAAGTTCGGGATGCCCGCTCCCGCGTACTTGTGCGGCTTGGTGTCACGGTCCCTGGCCTCGGAGTCGGGGGAGACGACCTCGACGGCGAGCAGGACGTCGGAGGCCTGGTAGCGGGTCTGGCGCTGGTCCCCGTCTGCTTCGGCCGTGACCACGACGAGGTCGGGTTCCGGGGCGTTTCGCTTGCCGAGGACGACGGCCATTTCGCGGCGGACACGCAGATCCCCTGGAACGTGGCTGCGCAGCCCCTGTTCCAGCAGATACATCGCCAGCGTGTGGAACTTCCGCCGCGGAGTCACGAAGACCAGACTCCCGTCGATCAGCTCTGTGTGCGGCGGGAGGTCGTGAAGAGTGAACAGGTCGTCCACGGTATAACCGTCCGGCGGCGGGACCGGCCATGTGGAATCGTCGCGCCGCGGCTGCGACGCCTCGGGCAGTGCCTCGGCGGTCATGGTTCCTCCCATGGACGGGATTCTCGGCCGTGCACTCAGCGTACCCAGCTGATACGACAGCACCGCCACCCGAAAGCGTGTCCGGGTGACGGCGCGTGTTGACGATCGTGAGCGGGGTGGGAACTAGTGCCCCTCCCGGCAAGCTTTGCCCCGTCGCGGCGGCCGGCACGCCCGCTCGCCGCGTTGGCCAAAAGCCCTGGTAGCTCCTTCCCCAAGCTCTCAGCTTCGTTCGAGCAGGGGAGACCCCATCCAAGGACTTCCGGCCGCCTTGCGACCGCACGCACTGGACGACGCTCCTCGCGGGGCAAATATTGCCGGTCACGGCACTAGAACGCGGCCTCGTCCAGCTCCATCAGCGAGTTGTCGACGGACTCGGCGAGCGCGCGCTCGGCGGAGACGCCCGGCAGGACGTTCGCGGCGAAGAACTTCGCGGCGGCGATCTTGCCCTGGTAGAAGGCGACATCCTTCGCGGAGGCGGTCGGCAGCTTCTCGGCCGCCACGGCCGCGCCCTTGAGCAGCAGGTAGCCGACGACGACATCGCCGGAGGCCATCAGCAGGCGGGTGGTGTTGAGGCCCACCTTGTAGATGTTCTTGACGTCCTCGCCGGTCGCCGTGAGGTCGGTGATCATCGTGCCGACGATCGCCTCCAGGTCCACGGCCGCCTTGGCGAGCGAGTCCAGCGCACCGGACAGTTCCTCGTTGCCCTGGGCGCCCGCGAGGAACTTCTTGATCTCCTCGGAGAGGGCATTGAGCGAGGCGCCCTGGTCGCGGACGATCTTCCGGAAGAAGAAGTCCTGGCCCTGGATCGCCGTCGTGCCCTCGTACAGCGTGTCGATCTTGGCGTCACGGATGTACTGCTCGATCGGGTACTCCTGGAGGTACCCGGAGCCGCCGAACGTCTGGAGCGACTGCGCCAGCTGCTCGTACGACTTCTCGGAGCCGTAGCCCTTCACGATCGGGAGCAGCAGGTCGTTGAGGCCGTGCAGCGCCTTGGCGTCCTCGCCCGCGGCCTCCTTCTCCTGGATCGCGTCCTGGACGGAGGCGGTGTACAGCACGAGGGAGCGCATGCCCTCCGCGTACGCCTTCTGCGTCATCAGCGAACGGCGCACGTCGGGGTGGTGCGTGATGGTGACCTTGGGCGCGGTCTTGTCCATGAAGTTCGCCAGGTCGGTGCCCTGGACGCGCTCCTTGGCGTACTCCAGCGCGTTCAGGTAGCCCGTCGAGAGGGTGGCGATGGCCTTCGTGCCGACCATCATCCGGGCGAACTCGATGATGCGGAACATCTGGCGGATGCCGTCGTGCTTGTCACCGATCAGCCAGCCCTTGGCAGGGTGCTGGTCGCCGAACGTCATCTCGCATGTGTTGGACGCCTTGAGGCCCATCTTGTGCTCGACGTTCGTCGCGTACACGCCGTTGCGCTCGCCCAACTCGCCGGTGGTCCAGTCGAAGTGGAACTTCGGGACCATGAAGAGCGACAGGCCCTTCGTGCCAGGGCCTGCGCCCTCGGGGCGGGCCAGCACGTAGTGAATGATGTTCTCGGACATGTCGTGCTCGCCCGAGGTGATGAAGCGCTTCACACCCTCGATGTGCCAGGAGCCGTCCTCCTGCTCGACGGCCTTCGTGCGGCCGGCGCCGACGTCCGAACCGGCGTCCGGCTCGGTCAGCACCATCGTCGAGCCCCACTGCTTCTCGACGGCGATCTCGGCGATCTTCTTCTGCGCCTCGTTGCCCTCGTCGAAGAGGATTCCGGCGAACGCCGGGCCGGAGGAGTACATCCACACGGCCGGGTTCGAGCCGAGGAGCAGCTCCGCGTAAGACCAGATCAGGGAGCGCGGCGAGGTGGTGCCGCCGATCTCCTCGGGCAGACCCAGGCGCCAGTACTCGGAGTCCATGAAGGCCTGGTAGGAGCTCTTGAAGGAGGCCGGGACCGGTGCGGTGTTGGTCTCCGGGTCGAAGACCGGCGGGTTGCGGTCGGCGTCGGCGAACGAGTCGGCGAGCTCGTTCTCGGCGAGGCGGTTGACCTCGTCGAGGATGCTCTTCGCAGTCTCGACGTCCATCTCCGCGAACGGTCCGGTGCCGTACAGCTTGTCGCGCCCGAGGACCTCGAAGAGGTTGAACTCGATGTCGCGGAGATTCGACTTGTAGTGCCCCATGGGAAGGCTCCGTAATCAATAGCAGTGGCGCACAGCGCCCCGGGGAGGGGTGAGGGCCGGGCGGGCGACGAGCTGGCGGTGCGTATATCAGCTGACCTCACCGATGATGCTACCCGTCAGTAATAAGACGCAACCCCTCAAGGGCCCGATGTGGCCGATTACTCTTTGCGGCATGTACGGCTACGACCAGAACCAGGGCGCACAGCAGCAGATGGGTGGCGGCTACGGCGAGCAGCCGCTGTATCCCGAGCCCTCGCCGCCCTCCCTCGGTGATGCGGTACGGGCCTTCACCACGGGTTCTCTGTCCGCCGAGGACTTCCAGCAGATCTTCGCGTCGTCGAAGGTCTACTGCCCGCGCGGCGACAACCCCGGCTTCCTTGCCCTGCACAACACCCAGCAGCCGGTGATCCCCATGTTCACCACGCTCAAGGAACTCCGGCTGTACGCGGGCAAGGAGTCCAAGTACTTCGTGATCACCGGCGCCGAGGTGATCGATCTGCTGCCGACCGGCTACGGCTTCGTCCTCGACATGGAGGGCGAGCACCGCATGGTCTTCGACGCCAAGGCTGTGGAGCAGATGGTCGATTTCGCGATGCGTCGCATGTACGGCTAGGACGTGTTTCGAAAGTGGCGTCGTCCGCCCGTGGAGCGGGCCGGGCGGCGTCGGGTGCGTGCACACGCACCGCATGACGCTCCTCATGGGGCAGACGCTGCCGGTCGCGGCGCCGGGTGTCACTGCCTCGCAGACGTGTGATTCCTGACCTCCGAGAAGGGGTCCGTACCTGTCGGGTACGGACCCCTTCTCGTTGTCCGGGGAGTGGCTGCGGCGGCGCGGGAATGCCGGAGCCCTTGCAGGATGTTCACTGTTCAACTAAATTGAAGCCAGGACAATCCCGGAGGTGGCTCCCCATGCCCGCAGTGACCGTCGAAAACCCGCTGACCCTGCCCAAGGTCGCCGCCTCGGGCGACGCCACGGCCCGTCCCGTGCTCACCGTCACGACGGCGCCGAGCGGATTCGAGGGAGAAGGCTTCCCGGTTCGCCGCGCGTTCGCCGGGATCAACTACAAGTACCTCGACCCGTTCATCATGATGGATCAGATGGGTGAGGTGGAGTATCAGCCCGGAGAGCCGAAGGGCACCCCGTGGCACCCGCACCGCGGCTTCGAGACCGTGACGTACCTGATCGACGGAACCTTCGTCCACCAGGACAGCAACGGTGGCGGCGGCACGATCCAGAACGGTGACACCCAGTGGATGACGGCCGGATCCGGCCTCCTCCACATCGAGGCGCCGCCGGAGTCCCTCGTCATGTCGGGCGGCCTCTTCCACGGGCTGCAGCTCTGGGTGAACCTGCCCAAGGCCGACAAGATGATGGCCCCCCGCTACCAGGACATCCGTGGCGGCCAGGTCCAGCTCCTCGCCTCCCCGGACGGCGGCGCGCTGCTCCGCGTCATCGCCGGTGAGCTTGACGGGCACGAGGGTCCGGGGGTCACCCACACCCCGATCACGATGATCCACGCCACCGTGCGTCCGGGCGCCGAGGTGACCCTGCCGTGGCGCGAGGACTTCAACGGACTCGCGTACGTGCTGGCCGGTCGCGGCACGGTCGGCCAGGAGCGCCGTCCCGTCCACATGGGGCAGACCGCCGTCTTCGGCGCAGGCTCCTCGCTGACCGTCCGCGCGGACGAGAAGCAGGACGGCCACACCCCGGACCTGGAGGTCGTCCTCCTCGGCGGCCGCCCCATCCGGGAGCCGATGGCGCACTACGGGCCGTTCGTCATGAACAGCCAGGCCGAACTGAAGCAGGCCTTCGAGGACTTCCAGGCCGGCCGCCTCGGCACCGTGCCCGCAGTCCACGGCATGGGTGAGTGACCTGCGTGACGGGTCGGCCTGACGGCCCGTCACCCGTTCGGTCGTACAAGCGGGACATGGCTCCCGCGTCGTGATCGGGTGGGAGGGTGGATACCCGGAAACCCCTCCTGCCCGACATCGCGTGGCGAACAGCTGCCTGGTGCGCCGTACTTCTGCTGGTCACCGGTGTTGCCGCAGTCGCCATCTGGCTGTGCGTCGTCCTCAAGACGGCCGTCACCCCGGTGCTGCTCGCCCTGCTCGGTACGGCGCTGCTCGGCCCCGTCTACCGCTGGCTGGTCACCCGAGGGGTGAACCGGTCGGTGGCCGCCGGGCTCACCTGCGCGCTGCTCGTCGCGTTCGCCGGCGGCGCCGGGTACATCGTCGTCACCGCGTTCATCGACACCGGCGACCAGATCATCCGGTCACTGAAGGACGCCGGGCAGTGGGTCATCGACCATTTCGGCGTCGCCCGGAACACCAATGTGAACAACCTCGTCGCCAACGCGCGGAAGCTCGTCGAGAAATTCGGCGCGAGCGCCGCGGGCGGACTGCTCACCGGGATCAGCCTGGTCGGCTCGCTGATCGCGACCGGCGTCCTCGCCCTGCTGCTCACCTTCTTCTTCCTGCGCGACTCCGACCGGGCCGTGAAACTCGCGCACTCCGTCGCCCCGCGCGGCACCGGTGACCTGGTCGAGGCGATGGGGCGGCGGGCGTTCGAAGCGGTCGAGGGCTTCATGCGGGGCACGACGCTCATCGCGCTGATCGATGCCCTCTGCATCACCCTAGGTCTGCTGATCCTGCGGGTGCCCGGGGCGGTGGGGCTGGGGGCGCTGGTCTTCGCCGGCGCGTACATCCCGTATCTCGGGGCGTTCATCTCGGGTGCCGTCGCCGTTCTGGTGGCGCTCGTCGACCGGGGGCTCGTGATCGCGCTCTGGGCGCTCGGGGTGGTGCTCGCGGTACAGGTGCTGGAGGGGCACGTGCTGCAGCCGGTGATCCAGAGCCGTACGGTCCAGATGCACCCAGCCATGATCATGATCGCGCTGACCGCGGGCGCGAGTGTGGCGGGCGTGCTGGGCATGCTGCTGGCGGTACCGGCGTGCGCGGCGGCGTTCGGCGTCCTCGGCGAACTCCGCACACGCCACGCCCAGGACGAACCGCCATCCACCCCACCGAGCCCATCCGCCCCGCCGAACGCCTCCGACGGCTGAGGGCGGGAACAGCGCCCGGCCGCACCCGGAACCCCCTATGCCCCGTCTGCCCCGGCCGCCTCCACCGGCTCGCCGGACTCGGACAACTCGAACCAGATCGACTTCCCGGCGCCCTGCGGATCCACCCCCCACGCGTCGGCCAGCATCTCCATCAGCACCAGCCCCCGCCCACTGGACGCCATCTCGCCGGGCTGCCGCTTGTGCGGCAGCTCGTCGCTGCCGTCCGCCACCTCCACGCGCAGCCGCCGCTCCCCCCGTTCTCCGGTCGCCTCGGCGACCATCAGCGCGTCCCCGTCCGTGTGGAGGAGCACGTTGGTCGCCATCTCGGAGATCATCAGGACCGCGGCATCGACCTGCTCCGGGTCCGCCCAGTCGTGCAGCAGCTCGCGCAGCTGCTGCCGGGCCGCCGCGATCCGCTCGGGCTCGGCCTGCGCGATGGTCAGTGCGGTGCGGCGCGGCGCCGCCTGCCTCGGGGCACCCGACTCGCGCCGCAGCAGCAGCACCGCGATGTCGTCCTCGCGGCGGTCGGCGAACGGACCGGTCGTGTAGTGCGAGCCCGGCCCGTGCACCGCCTGTACCAGCGCGTCGGCGAGCTTCTCCAGGTCGCCGGTCTGCTCCTCCAGGACCGGCCGGAGTCGCACCCAGCCGGTCGCCATGTCGTGGCCGCCGGTCTCGATCAGCCCGTCCGTGCACAACATGATCGTCTCGCCGGTCTCCAGGACGATCTGAGTCGTCGGATAGTCGGCGTCCGTCTCGATGCCGAGCGGCAGCCCGCCGCCGGTCCGCCGGATCACCGCGGTCCCGTCTGCGCTGATCACCACCGGGTCGGGGTGTCCGGCCCGGGCGATGTCGAGCGTGCCGGTCTCGGGGTCGGCCTCCGCGTACAGGCACGTCGCGAAGCGGGGCCCGGTCTCCTCCCCGTCGTCGTACGCGTCGGTGAGCCCGGAGAGGAACCGGGAGGCGCGGGAGAGCACCGCGTCCGGGCGGTGCCCTTCGGAGGCGTACGCGCGCAGAGCGATCCGCAGCTGCCCCATCAGCCCGGCCGCCCGCACGTCATGGCCCTGGACGTCGCCGATGACCAGGGCGATACGGCCGTTGGGGAGCGGGATCATGTCGTACCAGTCGCCGCCCACCTGGAGTCCGCCGCCGGTCGGCACGTACCGGGCGGCGACCGTCATGCCGGGGATGTCGGGGCCCAGGGACGGCATCATCGACCGCTGGAGCCCCTGCGAGAGCTCCCGCTCGGTCTCGGCCACCCCGGCCCGTGCCAGGGCCTGGGCGAGCATCCTGGCGACGGTCGTCAGCACGGATCGCTCGTCCGGCGAGAACGCCACCGGGTGCCGGAACCCCGCCATCCAGGCGCCCATCGTGCGGCCCGACACGATCAGCGGGAGAAAGGCCCAGGAGCGGCGTCCGAAGCGGCCGGCGAGCGGCCAGGTGGCCGGGAAGCGGCGGCGGTACTCCTCCGGCGACGGGAGATAGATCGCCCGCCCGGTCCGTACGACCTCTGCGGCCGGATAGTCCGTCTCCAGCGTCATGTCGGTGAACGGGTCCTCGTCGCCCACGGTGTGCCCGTGGTGCCCGATGATCGTCAGGCGGTCGCCCGCGACACCGAAGACGGCCAGCCCGTCCGGCGAGAACCCGGGCATGGAGAGCGACGCGGCGACCCGCAGCACCTCGGCGGTCGACCGGGCCTCGGCCAGTGCCCGCCCCGCGTCCAGGAGGAACGCCTCCCGGGAGCGGCGCCAGTCCCCGGTGATGGGGGTGTGCGCGCCGGTGGTTCCCGGCTGCGGTTCGGCGACCTCCTGGAGCGTGCCGACCAGCACGTAGTCGTCGCTGCCCGTCGGCAGTGGTTTGGAACGGGTGCGTACGGTACGGAGCACCCGCCCGCGGTCGTCCACGATCCGCAGCCGTGCCTCGGCCAGGGTGCCTTCGGCGACCGCGAGGTTCACCACACCGTTGATCTCGTTCCAGTCGACCGGATGGAAACGCGCGCGCACCGCGGCCTCCCGGAAGACACCGGCTTCGGCGGGCAGCTCCAGCAGCCGGGCCGCCTCCGCATCGAGCGTGACGGTCCCGGCTCCGTTGTCCCAGCGCCACAGGCCGGTCGCCGTCGCGGCCAGGACGTCCTCGGTGCGCATTGCCCTACTTTAGGAAGATGTGTGCGGCTGATGCCACCGAGGAGGCCGCCGACGGGCTCCCGAGGAGCGCCCCGACCGCGCCGGATGATCTTGCCTGGGGTTATGGCAATGAAGTGGTGCGGGCGTGGGCGGTAGCCTGGGGAGGCTGAATCCACCAAACCGCGAAGACTGGATGAACGACGATGCATCGGTACAGGTCCCACACCTGCGGCGAGCTCCGCGCCTCTGACGTCGGCACCGACGTCCGGCTGAGCGGCTGGCTGCACAATCGTCGAGACCTGGGCGGCATCCTCTTCATCGATCTGCGCGACCACTACGGTCTGGTGCAGCTCGTCGCCCGCCCCGGCACGCCCGGCAACGAAGCCCTGTCGAAGCTCACCAAGGAGACCGTCGTCCGGATCGACGGCAAGGTCTCCGCGCGCGGTGCCGACAACGTCAACCCGGAGCTCCCGACCGGCGAGATCGAGATCGAGGTCGCCGAGGTCGAGGTGCTCGGCGAGGCCGCCCCGCTGCCCTTCACGATCAACACCGAGGACGGGGTCAACGAGGAGCGGCGCCTGGAGTACCGCTTCCTCGACCTGCGCCGCGAGCGCATGCACCGCAACATCATGCTGCGCTCCGCCGTCATCGCCTCGATCCGTTCGAAGATGGTGACCCTCGGCTTCAACGAGATGGCGACCCCGATCCTCACCGCGACCTCCCCGGAGGGCGCCCGTGACTTCGTCGTCCCGTCCCGGCTGAACCCCGGCAAGTTCTACGCGCTGCCGCAGGCTCCGCAGCAGTTCAAGCAGCTGCTGATGATCTCCGGCTTCGACCGCTACTTCCAGATCGCGCCGTGCTTCCGCGACGAGGACGCCCGCGCCGACCGCTCCCCCGGCGAGTTCTACCAGCTCGACGTCGAGATGTCGTTCGTCGAGCAGGAGGACGTCTTCCGGCCGATCGAGAAGCTGATGACCGATCTCTTCGAGGAGTTCGGCAACGGCCGCCACGTCACGTCGCCGTTCCCGCGGATCCCGTTCCGCGAGTCGATGCTGAAGTACGGCAACGACAAGCCGGACCTGCGCGCCAAGCTGGAGCTCGTCGACATCTCCGATGTCTTCGCGGACTCGGAGTTCAAGGCGTTCGCCGGCAAGCACGTCCGCGCCCTTCCGGTGCCGGACACCGCGGGCCAGTCCCGTAAGTTCTTCGACGGTCTGGGTGAGTACGCCGTCGAGCACGGCGCCAAGGGTCTCGCCTGGGTCCGCGTCGGCGAGGACGGCACCCTTGCCGGTCCGATCGCCAAGTTCCTCACCGAGTCGGACATCAAGACCCTCACCGAGCGTCTGTCGCTCGTCCCGGGCCATGCCGTCTTCTTCGGCGCCGGGGAGTTCGACGAGGTCTCCAAGATCATGTCGGCCGTCCGGGTCGAGGCCGCCAAGCGCGCCGGCCACTTCGAGGAGGGCGTCTTCCGGTTCTGCTGGATCGTCGACTTCCCGATGTACGAGAAGGACGAGGAGACCGGCAGGATCGACTTCTCGCACAACCCCTTCTCGATGCCCCAGGGCGGCCTGGAGGACCTGGAGACGAAGGACCCGCTGGACATCCTCGCCTGGCAGTACGACATCGTCTGCAACGGCATCGAGCTGTCCTCCGGCGCCATCCGTAACCACGAGCCCGAGCTGATGCTCAAGGCGTTCGAGATCGCCGGTTACGACCGCGAGACCGTCGAGCAGGAGTTCGCGGGCATGCTCCGCGCGTTTCGTCTCGGCGCCCCGCCGCACGGTGGCATCGCCCCCGGCGTCGACCGCATCGTGATGCTGCTGGCCGACGAGCCGAACATCCGCGAGACGATCGCCTTCCCGCTCAACGGCAACGCGCAGGACCTGATGATGGGCGCGCCCACCCAGCTGGACGAGGGTCGTCTGCGTGAGCTGAACATCCAGCTTCGCAAGCCGGTCGCGGCGGCGAAGGACAAGACCGAGAAGTAGACCGGTCCCGGACCGTCGAGGTCCGCTTCCGTTCCACGTGAAACAGCCCCCGGCCGTCGGCCGGGGGCTGTGCCGCGTTCTGCTCCTGGTCGGCCCTCCGGTCCTCCGCCAAGTGGCAGGGCCCGGACCCGTCTCGGCGGGGCACGGTTCCGGGCTTTTTCCTGCCTGCGCGCCGACAGCTGAACAGCGGGACACGCCCGCAGCGGCAAAGAGAAGCCGATCGGATGCGGCCGGATGGCCGCTTTGTCTGATTAGTCGGGAGTGGAGTCGGCAAAGACTGGCTCGGGGACTTGGCGCGGGGACTCGCCTCCGCCGCCTTCGACACCGATCCCTAGGAGAGCCCTCGTGCCCGAACGCGTGTCACGTCGCAGGTCCAGACGTCCGCCGTACGCCGTCTGCGCCGCACTGTTCCTCGTGCTGACCGGGTGCGGTGCCTCAGGCACCGCACCCGCCACTGTCCCCAGCGGCGGCTCCCACGCCCCCGCACCCGCCGGTACCTCCAGTGCGGCGGCGATCGCCGGCGCCCGTGGACCGGCCGCCCCCGCACGTCCTCGAGAGATCCAGTTGCTGGGGCCGGGGATCAGGGCGGCGATCCCGGCCGATTCCCGGCAGGCGCTGGTCGTCACCGGGGACTCACCCGACTCCAGTCTGGCCACCGCCGTCCTCTACACCCGTGAGGACCCCATGGTGGGCTGGCAGCCGGTCATGGGCCCGTGGCCCGCCCACAACGCCCTGAAGGGCTGGACCGCCGAGCACCGGGCGGGTGACCTCCGGACCCCCATCGGGGTCTACGGGCTGACGGCCGCGGGCGGTCGGCGCGCCGCACCGGGCACCGCGTTCCCGTACGAGCAGAACCCGCTCTTCAACGTCAGCGGCGAAGGGTTTCACGGGGACTCTCTGGAGGGGTCCTTCGACTACGTCATCGCCATCGACTACAACCGCATCCCCGGGGCCTCTCCGCTGGACCCGACCCGTCCGCTCGGCGAGGAGCGGGGCGGCGGCATCTGGCTCCATGTCGACCACGGCGGACCGACCCAGGGCTGCATCTCGCTCCCCAGGGGCCGGATGAGGGAACTGCTGCGCGCCCTCGACCCGGCAAAGATGCCGGTGGTCGTCATGGGTGACGCCGCGGCCCTGGCCCGCGGATGACATCGGGCACCCGAGGAGCCCGCATACGCGAGGGGCCCGCACCGTCACCGGTCCGGGCCCCTCTTCTGCGTCGCGAGAACTACGCGGGCTTCTCCTCCAGGCGCGGGAACAGCACTGCACCCTTCGTCACCGTCGCGCCCGCCGGCAGCTGACCCCAGTTGCCCGCCTCCTGCACGAGCTGATCGGGCAGGGCGCCCAGGGACGCCTCGGCGCCGAGGGAGTCCCACAGCTTCTGCGAGGTCTCCGGCATCACCGCGTTCAGCAGGACCGCGACACCGCGCAGCGCCTCGGCGGCCGTGTACAGAATCGTCGCGAGGCGGGCCCGGCCCTCGGGGGACTCGTCCTTGGCGACCTTCCAGGGCTCCTGCTCCGTGATGTAGCCGTTGACCTGCTTCACGAAGTCGAAGATCGCCAGGATGCCGGCCTGGAAGTCCACCTCCTCGCCGATCTTCCGGTCGGCCGTGGCGACGGCCTTCGCAAGACCCTCCTGGACTGCCTTCTCGGCCTCACCGGCGGCCGTGGCCTCCGGGAGCGACCCGCCGAAGTACTTGCCGACCATGGCGGCGACGCGCGAGGCGAGGTTGCCGTAGTCGTTGGCGAGCTCGGAGGTGTAGCGGGCGGTGAAGTCCTCCCAGGAGAACGAGCCGTCATTGCCGTACGCGATCGCCCGCAGGAAGTACCAGCGGTACGCGTCCACACCGAAGTGCGAGGTCAGGTCCTGCGGCTTGATGCCGGTCAGGTTCGACTTCGACATCTTCTCGCCGCCGACCATCAGCCAGCCGTTGGCGACGACCTTGCCGGGCAGCGGCAGGCCCTGGGCCATCAGCATCGCGGGCCAGATGACCGAGTGGAATCGCAGGATGTCCTTGCCGATCAGGTGCACATCGGCCGGGAAAGTCCCGTCGAACTTCTCCTGGTTGGCGCCGTAGCCGACCGCCGTCGCGTAGTTGAGCAGCGCGTCGACCCACACGTAGATGACGTGCTTCTCGTCCCACGGCACCGGGACGCCCCAGTCGAACGTGGAGCGCGAGATCGACAGGTCCTGCAGGCCCTGCCGGACGAAGTTCACGACCTCGTTGCGGGCAGACTCGGGCTGGATGAAGCCGGGGTTGTTCGCGTAGAACTCCAGCAGCTTCGGGCCGTACGCGCTCAGCTTGAAGAAGTAGTTCTCCTCCTTGAGGATCTCCACCGGCTTCTTGTGGACGGCGCACAGCTTCGTGCCGTCCTCCGCCTCGATGAGGTCGCCGGGGAGCTTGTACTCCTCGCAGCCCACGCAGTACGGGCCTTCGTACCCGCCCTTGTAGATCTCGCCCTTGTCGTACAGGTCCTGCACGAACTCCTGCACACGGTCCGTGTGCCGCTTCTCCGTCGTGCGGATGAAGTCGTCGTTCGCGATGTTCAGGTGCTCCCAGAGGGGCTTCCAGGCCTCCTCGACGAGCTTGTCGCACCACTCCTGCGGAGTGACGTTGTTCGCCTCGGCAGTGCGCATGATCTTCTGACCGTGCTCGTCCGTGCCGGTGAGGTACCACACCTTCTCGCCGCGCTGGCGGTGCCAGCGGGTGAGCACGTCGCCTGCGACGGTCGTGTAGGCGTGGCCCAGGTGAGGAGCGTCGTTGACGTAGTAAATGGGGGTCGAGACGTAGTACGCCTTCGCCCCCTGCTTCTCGGATCCAGTGGCCGCCATGGTCGAAATCCTAACGGCCTGTGGGTGATCCACTCACACCGATAAACGTCGCCCGGCCGTGGAGACCTTTGCGAAACATGCCTTCCGGTAGCAATGGCCCATCCTGGGAGGGAGCGGACAGGCATGCACGAGGCAGGGGACATCACGATGCGGGTACTGGTCGCCGAGGACGAGGAGATCCTGGCGGAGCTCGTCGCCACCGGTCTGCGGCGGGCGGGGTTCGCCGTCGACACGGTCTACAGCGGCGACGCGGCCGTCGCCTACCTGGGGCTCCACGACTACGACGTCGTCGTCCTCGACCGCGATCTGCCACGGGTGCACGGCGACGACGTGGCGCGCGGACTCGTCGCCTCCGGCTCGCGCACCCGGATCCTGATGCTCACGGCTGCCGGTTCCATGGAAGACCGCGTCTCGGGTCTCGACCTCGGCGCCGACGACTATCTGGGCAAGCCGTTCGAGTTCCCGGAGCTGGTGTCACGGGTACGGGCGCTGCGGCGGCGCAGCGCCCGGCCCGTGCCGCCGCAGCTGCAGCGGCACGGCGTCCGGCTCGACTCCGTACGGCGCACCGCGTCCCGCGACGGCCGGGAGCTGGACCTCTCGCCGAAGGAGTTCAGCGTCCTACAGCTGCTGCTGGAGGCGGACGGTGGGACGGTCAGCGCGGAGGAGCTGCTGGAGCGTGCCTGGGACGCCAACGCCGACCCGTTCACCGGCGCCGTCCGCGTCTGCATGAGCAAGCTGCGCGGGAAGCTCGGGGAACCCGCCCTGATCCGTACGGTGCAGGGTGTGGGGTACGCCCTGTGAAACTCCCGTCGGCCGTCCGGCACGCCACGATCCGGACGCGGATCGCGCTCGTGTACGGCGGGGTGTTCCTGGTCCTCGGGACCGTGCTGCTCACCACCGTCAACCTTGCCTCCCGCGCCGGTACGGACTCGCAGGCCCGCGCGATCGCCGCCACCGCCGCTGTCATCCAGCCGGGCTACGCGGTGAACGGTCCGCTCATCACCCGGCGCAGCCTCGGCCCGCCCACCGTCTACGACCTCACCGACCATGTCAGCGACGCGGCCGGCCACCAGCTGCTGATCTGGTCCGCGGCCGCGCTGCTCGTGATGACGGCGTGCGCCGTCGGGGTGGGCTGGTGGACCGCGGGGCGGGTACTGCGGCCCGTCCACGCGATGACCGCGAAGGCGCGCCGCCTCTCCGAGCACACGCTGCACGAACGGATCGCTTCGAACGGACCCGACGACGAGCTGAAGGAGCTCGGTGACACGCTGGACGCGCTGCTGGCCCGGCTGCAGAAGGCGTTCGACAGCCAGCGGCGGTTCATCGCCAACGCCTCGCACGAGCTGCGGACACCGCTGGCCACCCAGCGGGCCGCGATCCAGATCGGACTGGACGACCCGACGCCTGAGGATCTCGTGCGGATCAGGGAGACGCTCCTCGACAACAACCGGCGCAGCGAGCGGCTCATCGAGGGGCTGCTGGTGCTGGCGCGCAGCGAGCGGGGGCTCGCGGCGGGCGAGCGGGACGCGGTCGATCTCGCACAGGTGGTGGCGGAGGAGGCGGCCCGGTACCCGGGTGTGCGGGTCTCGGCGCAGCCGTGCGGGACACGGGGGAACCGGCTGCTGCTGGCCCAGCTGGTGGCGAACCTGCTGGCCAACGCGGTGACGTACAACGTGCCCGACGGGACGGTGGAGGTGTCCGTCGCAGGGGGCGGGGCCGATGAGCCGGTTCTGGAGGTGTGCAACACCGGGCCGCTGGTGGCGGATGCGGACATCCCGGGGCTCTTCGAGCCGTTCCGGCGGGGCGAGGGCCGGGACCGGATGGGGGCGGGCTCCGGACTCGGTCTTTCGATCGTGCGGTCCATAGCGGTGGCGCACGGCGGTACGGTCACGGCGGTGCCGCGCCCCGGGGGCGGGCTCGCCGTGACCGTACGTCTGCCGGTCGACCTGCCGGGTCAGCCCTTGTCGGGGGCGGTCTCGCGGGTGGCGAGCCAGGCGGGGAGCGCGGCGAGAAGCTCCTGATAGAGCGTGGCGTCCGGCACCTCGCGCGGGGCGGGGCCCGCGTGGAAGAACGCGGCGTTCGGGGCGTCCAGCTTCCGCAGGAACTCGAAGCCCTTCGCGTCCTCCTCGCCGAACGCGACGAACTGGAAGAACAGCGGCAGCCGCGCCGCCTCGACGAGCGCCTGCTTGGCGGGCTGCTTGGTGTCCGGCGGGCCGTCCGTCTGGAAGATCACCAGGGCGGGACCGGTGGCCTCCGACTTCTCGTAGTGCGCGACGACCTCCTCGACGGCACGGTGGTAGCTCGTACGGCCCAGACGGCCGAGCCCCGCGTGCAGCTCGTCGATCCGGCCCTCGTGAGCGGTGAGGTCGACCGTGCCGGTGCCGTCGATGTCGGTCGAGAAGAAGACGACGGGCACGGTCGCGGTCTCGTCCAGGTGCGCGGCGAGGGCGAGCGTGCGGTCGCCCAGGTGCTGGGCACTGCCGTCCTTGTAGAACGGCCGCATGGAGCCGGAACGGTCGAGTACCAGGTAGACGGTGGCGCGGAGCCCGGTCAGGCCGTGCGCCTCCAGTGCGGCCTGGGCAGCCTTGTACGGCTCGGCGAGCGCAGGCGCACTGGACGCGACCTGGGCGAGAGGCAGGGCGGGTGCGGGGGCCTCGGAGGGCACGTCGGTGACGGGCGCCTCTGCGGCGGGTTCCGGTGCGGGAGCGGGGTCGACGGCGGCGGCGACCGGTGCGGGCTCGGGTGCGGAGGCCGGAGCGGTCGGCTCGCTCTCGGCCGGCGTCTTTGGCTCGGCCTCGGCCACGGCGACGACCGTCTTCGGTTCGGCCGGGGTCTCCGGCGCGACCGGTTCGGCTTCGACGGGGGCCTCCGGCGCGGGGGC
>NZ_JBFBCG010000042.1:41293-60096 GCF_040683105.1 Streptomyces sp. NPDC051020
GCCACGGCGACCGGCTCGACCTCGGGCTCAGCCTCGGCGGCGACCGGTTCGGCTTCGACGGGGGCCTCCGGCGCGGGGGCCACGGCGACCGGCTCGACCTCGGGCTCAGCCTCGGCGGCGACCGGTTCGGCTTCGACGGGGGCCTCCGGCGCGGGGGCCACGGCGACCGGCTCGGCTTCGACCTCGACCTCGGCGGCGGCCTTCGACTGGGCCTCGGCGGCGACCGGCTCGGCCTCGGGCACCGCAGTGAGCGCCTCCGCTTCCGGCTCCACCGCAGCCTCGGCAGCATCCTCCGGCTCGACTTCGGCGGCGACCGGCTCGGCTTCGACCTCGACCTCGGCGGCGGCCTCCGGCTCAGCCTCGGCGGCGACCTTCGACGGGGCTTCGACGGCGACCGGCGCGGCCTCGTCCTCGCCCTTGGCAGCAACCGGCTCGCCCTCGGGCTCGGTCTCGGCAGTGGCCTCCCGCTGGGCCTCGGCGGCCACAGGCTCGGCTTCGACCTGGGCCTCGGCTGCGACCGGCTCGGCCTCGGGCACCGCAGTGAGCGCCTCCGCTTCCGGCTCCACCGCAGCCTCGGGAGTAACCTCCGGCTCGACTTCGACTTCGACCTCGGCGGCGGCCGGCTCAATTTGGGTTTCGGCGGCGACCGGCTCAACCTGGGCCTCGGCGGCGACCGGCTCGGCTTCGACCTCGGCCTCGGCGGCGGCCGGCTCAACCTGGGCCTCGGCGGCGGCCGGCTCAACCTGGGCCTCGGCGGCGGCCGGCTCCGCTTCAACCTCCGCCTCGGGCTCCGCAGCGACCGCCTCCGCCTCCGCCTCGGGCACCACAGCGACCGGCTCCGCTTCCGGCACCACAGCGACCGCCTCCGCGACCGGCTCTGACGCGGTCTCGGCCGCGGCCGGCTCCGGGGCCGAGCCCTGGGCCGGGACTGTAGGGGTGGACCTCGAGGTGGGGGCCGATGGCCTGTCGAAGGCCTCCGCCACCAGGTCCGCCGCCAGTCCGCTCTCGGGCGAGGCGGACCGGCGCGAGGCGGGAGCGGGCACCGAGGCCTTGGCGGGCGGGGTGGATGCCGCCACCGTCTCGTCCGCCGCCACCGTCACCGCGACGGGCTCCGACTCCGTCGGCCCGGTGCGCTCCGTCTGGGGCGGGACCGTGGCCGTCGTCGGTTCGTCCTGCTCCGCGCGGTCGCGGCCGAACACCTTGCGCAGCAAGCTCCGAATGCCCATGGGCGAGGCCTTTCGCATGAGTTGGGTGCGATGAATGTCCGTACTGCGGGAATTTATCCCTGGCCAGGGCGGATACGTAAGGTTAGCGGCCAGATCCGGCCGTTCGTTGGTGCGGCCCGCGCCCGTGTCAAATGGGCTGCGGTGGCCCTGACTTCACTCTCCGTTCATGCCGAGTGCCTCGTGCTGCATGACAGCGCACTTACCGTCACACGAGACACACATACGGAGGGAAACACGTGCGCAACCTGCTGCCGCTCATCAGTTCGCACCCGGGCGGGCGCTCTGCGCTGACCTGCCGCTACCGCTGTGGCGACGCCTGCTTCCAGGAGATTCCGAACACCAGCGACAACGAATACGTCGGCGATGTCATCGCCGGTGCCCTTTCGCGCCGTTCGATGATGCGTGCCGCGGCCGTGGTGACCGTCGCCGCTGCCGCCGGGACGACCGTCCTGGCCGGCCCGGCCGCGCCGCAGGCCGAGGCCGCAGAGCTCGCGGGCCACGGGCACACGCCGGGCAGGCCGACGACTCCCGCCGCCTCCGGCGCCCGTGGTCTGCGCTTCGCGCCCGTCGCGCCGAACAAGGACGACAAGGTCACCGTCCCGGACGGCTACGACCAGAATGTCGTGATCCGCTGGGGCGAGCCGATTCTGCGCGGCGCGCCCGCCTTCGACCCGGACAAGCAGTCCGCGAAGGCGCAGGCGGGCCAGTTCGGTTACAACAACGACTTCCTCTCCCTGCTCCCGCTCCCTGGTGAGCGCGGCCGTCAGGTCCTGGTCGCCAACCATGAGTACACGGACGAGAACCTCATGTTCCGTGGCTACGATCCGGCCAACCCGACCCGCGAGCAGGTCGAGATCGCCTGGGCCGCGCACGGACTGTCCGTAGTCGTCGTCCAGGACGAGAGCCGCACCGGCAAGGTGTCGCCGGTCAGCCGCCACCCGCTGAACCGCCGCCTCACCGCGACCAGCGAGTTCGAGGTCACCGGCCCGGTCGCGGGCAGCCCCCTGCTCCGTACGTCCGCCGACCGCACCGGCCGCAAGGTGCTCGGCACGCTCAACAACTGCGCGGGCGGCACGACCCCGTGGGGCACCACGCTGCACGGCGAGGAGAACTTCAACCAGTACTTCGCCAACGGCTCCAGCGACACCGACAAGCGGTACGGCATCGCGGCCGGCGCCACCGAGCGCAAGTGGGAGCGTTTCGACAAGCGGTTCGACCTGGCGCAGGAGCCGAACGAGGCGCACCGCTTCGGCTGGGTCGTCGAGCTCGACCCGTACGACCCGGACGCGACGCCGCGCAAGCGCACCGCGCTCGGCCGCTTCAAGCACGAGGCCGCGCAGCCCCGACTGACCGCCGACGGCCGGCCGGTCGTCTACATGGGCGACGACGAACGCTTCGACTACTTCTACAAGTTCGTATCGTCGAAGAAGATGAAGAAGGGGAACTCGCGGGCGGCCCGCGAGCACAACCTCACCCTCCTGGACGAGGGGACGTTGTACGTCGCCAAGCTGACCGGCGACTCCCCGGCCGCTGAGTTCGACGGCACCGGGAAGCTTCCCTCCGACGGTGAGTTCGACGGCAGTGGCGTCTGGATCCCGCTGGCGACGGGCAACACCTCCCACGTGCCCGGGATGACCGCCGAGGAGGTGTACGTCTTCACGCGACTGGCCGGTGACAAGGTCGGCGCCACGAAGATGGACCGCCCCGAGGACGTCGAGCCGTCGCCGCGCACCGGCCGGGTCTACGTCGTGCTGACCAACAACACCAAGCGCGGCACCGCCGGCAGTGCCCCGGCCGACGAGGCGAACCCGCGCAACAACAACAAGCACGGCCAGATCCTGGAGCTGGCCGAGCACAGGGACGACCCGGCCTCGGACGGCTTCGCCTGGCGACTGTTCCTCGTCGCCGGCGACCCGAACGACCCGGCGACGTACTTCTCCGGCTTCCCCAAGGAGAAGGTCAGCCCCATCTCCTGCCCGGACAACGTGGCGTTCGACCCGCACGGCAACCTGTGGATCGCCACGGACGGCAACCAGCTCGGCTCGCACGACGGTCTGTTCGGGGTCGCCACCCAGGGCGAGCGGCGCGGTGAGCTCAAGCAGTTCCTGACTGTGCCGAGCGGCGCCGAGACCTGCGGTCCGCTGGTCCAGGACCGCCGGGTGCTCGTCGCGGTGCAGCACCCGGGCGAGATCGACGGCGCGTCCGTCGAGAAGCCGGCGAGCAGCTGGCCGGACGGTCCGGGCAGGATCGTGCGCCCGTCGGTCGTCGCCGTCTGGCGCAAGGACGGCCGCGACATCGGAGTCTGAGCCCGCCCGCGCAAGGGTTCACGCGGTGGCGACCTGGCGGCGCCACCGCGTGAACTGCGCCTCCGCGTCCCCGGTGTAGGACCACGGCACCAGCACCGCCCGCCCGTCCAGCAGCCGGAACGCGTCTGCGGCCTCCGCGGGACGCCCCGCGTAACAGGCCGCGTGCGCGAGGTAGTTCAGCTCGCCGACCTCCTCCGGGGGCACCGGCCCCGCCGCGCGCATCCCGAGCCACCGCTCCCAGGTTCGGCACACCTCGGTCACCGCCAGCTCGTGGTCCCAGTGCTGCTGCCCGGTGCGCGGCGCCACGACGGGCCGCCCGTGCGTGGCATCGGAGACGTACCGGTACTCCTCGACCCTGGCGATCTGCACCAGCACCGGAAGCGACGAACCGGGCGGCGCCGCGCCCGCCGCGTCGCGCGCGAAGTCGTACATGGTGCCGTGGGTGCCGTGCCAGCGCGCCGAGTAGTAGCGCAGCAGCTGCGTGTGCCCCTCCATGTGGTGGGGGTCGCGGCGCAGCAGTTCGTCCCACCACTGTGTGATCCGGCGTCGGGCCCCGTCCTCGTACAGCCGCGCCACGGTCAGCAGCGACGCCCACGGCATCGGGTCGGACGGGCAAGCCTCGGCGGCCCGCAGGCAGCAGCTGACGACCCGGTCCACCCGGTCCTGGTCGACGGCGATGCCGCGGCCCGCCATGACGGCCCGCCCGAAGAGCCGTACGACCTCGGTCGCCGCCTTCAGTACGTGCGCGTCGGCGTTCTTCGGTTCGGCGGCGAGCCAGGCCTCCGCGGTGGAGCTGCCCGCGGTGGCGTGGGCGAGCAGCCGGGTCCGGTGGGTGCGCAGCGCCCACGCGTTGCCGGTGGCATGCAGCAGATCGCGTACGCCCTGCCAGCGGCCGATGACGATGTCCTGGCGGGCCGCGGTGAGCGACCGGTCGCCGAAATCCGGGTCGAAGCGCACGGGTGGGAGGGTGCGGCGTCGGCGTACAGCCATGCTCGGAGGGTCGTCTCCTCTCGGGGCTGGTGGGGGCGGAGGGGCCGGGGATCAGAAGTCGGTGAGGATCGTGGCGGAATCGGTGCAACCGGACGAATCCTCGGCCTGCACGGTCCGCGAAGCATCGAGCTTCGCCGGACGGTAGTACGAGCTGCCGCGCCGCCGGTACCAGAGCATCGGGACGACACCCACGGCAAGACCGCCGAGGCCGAGTGCGAGCGCCGTTCTGCTGAAGTCGCCGAGCGCCTCGAAGAAGATCCAGAACATGAAGAGCGAGCCGGCCAGCGGCCAGAGCCCGCCGAGGACGAAGTCCGAGACCGAGCGCAGGAGCAGTTTGCGGTACGCAACGACGGCGGCCAGCCCGGCGAGCCCGTAGTACACGGCGATCTGCAGCCCGATGGCCTGCACGGCCACACCCAGGATCCGTTGCACGCGGCCGAGGGCGAGCGAGGCGAGGATCAGGCCGAGGGCGACCCCGCCCACGGCCGCGACAGCCACCCACGGCGTGTTCCAGCTGCGGTGCACCCGGCCGAACGCGGCGGGCATCGTGCGGTCGCGGCCCATCGCGAACAGGGAGCGCGTGACCTGGATGAGCGTGGTCTGCAGGGTCGCGACGGTGGACAGCATCACCGCCATCACCAGAAGTTTTCCGCCGACGCCGGGCCACACCTTCTCCCCGAGCACGGTCAGGACGTTGGCGCTGTGCTGCTGGATGTCGTCGGCGGAGAGGATCACGTTCACCGCGATCGCGAACACTTCGACGAGCGCGAAGACGGTGAGCACGCCGATGATCCCGGCCAGCCCCGCGGTGCGGCGGCTGTCGCGGGTCTCCTCGCTGAGGTTGCCGGTGACGTCCCAGCCCCAGTAGTAGAACGCGGCGATCAGCGCGCCGGAGGCGAAGTCGGAGACCCCGTCGAAGTGCCCGAGGCCGAGCCAGGACCATTCGAAGGCGTGTGCGGCACCGGCCCCGGCGCTGGAGCCGTGGACCAGCGCGACGACTGCGAAGAGCAGCAGGATCACCAGCTCGACCCCGGAGATGAGCAGCTGGGTTCGGGCACTGAGCCGGACCCCGCCGAGCACGACGAGCAGCATCAGCAGGAACCAGCCCGCCCCGATGAGGGTGGCGAGTGTCGTGTTGTCGGCGGAGTGCGAGTCGATGACGGTGAGCGTCATCGTCCCTGCGGGCAGCGATCCGGCGACCATGAACAGGGTCGCCGCGACGACCAGCGCCCAGCCGCTGAGGAAACCGAGGAAAGGGTGCAGGGTCCTGCCGACCCAGGAGTAACCGGCGCCCGCGTTGACGTCGATCCGGCCGAGCTGCCGGTAGGCGAGGGCGATGCCGAGCATCGGTATCGCGCAGTACAGCAGGGCGGCGGGCCCGCCGAGACCGACCGTACCGACGAGCACGGCACTGGTGGCGGCCAGCGAATAGGCGGGGGCGCTGCCCGCGACCGCCATCACGATCGTGTTGAACGTACCGAGGGCATTGGGCTGGAGCCCACGGCCGGGCCGGGCGGGCGTGTTGCGCATCGCTGTTCTCAACTGCTTCCGGAATTACGGCGTGCCACGGCGGAATCCCCGTACATCCCTCAGAGGCACGACATGTGGCGGCATGTCAGAGACAGATCTTCGAAACTCCGAACGGATTCGGTCAGTCCGTTCGGAAAGATCGTCCGCATCGTAGTCCTGTGATTACAGCTGTGTCGGCTTGAGCGGTAAGAGTGTTACGTGAGTCCTGTACGAGGTTCACAGCCCGGGCGGAAGGCCTACAGTCGGAGACATGGTTTCGGGTGAGGCACCGCAGGCGGAGGGAAGCGTCCGCGTCGACAGCTGGATCTGGTCGGTACGGCTGACCAAGACCCGCTCGCAGGCCGCTGCCGCCTGCCGCGCGGGGCACGTCAAGGTCAACGGGGACCGTGCCAAGCCGGCGCAGACCCTGCATGTGGGGGACGAGGTGCGGCTCCGGCACGCCGGCCGCGACCGGATCGTCGTCGTGTCCAGGATCGTGAAGAAGCGGGTCGGCCCGCCGGTGGCGGCGGAGTGCTTCGTCGACAACAGCCCGCCCCCGCCGCCGCGCGAAGCGGTCATCCAGGTGCCGGTCCGCGACCGTGGCACGGGCCGCCCGACCAAGCGCGACCGCCGCGAGATGGAACGCCTGCAGAGCCGCGGCCACGGGGGCCGGCCGGCCTGACGGCCTCCCCCACGACAGGGAGTGGGCTTCCCGACGCCCTCGGCTGCGGTGAGGCGATCGCCCGTGCCGCCACGACCTTCGGCAGCTCGGTCCGTACGCCGCGGATCAGAGCGCGAACAGGGTCTTGCCGCGGGCGCCGCCCGTGCGGTTCCGGTCGAGCGCCTGCGGGGCCTTCTCCAGCGGGAGTTCGATGTCGATGGGCACCTTGAGCACACCCTCCAGGGCCCCCGTCGCCAGGACGTCGAGCAGCACGGGTGTCGGCTCCAGGCGGAAGTCGATACCGCTGACACCGGTGGGAAGAGCGGCCCGCCCGGCGACACCCCGCGTGGAGACGGCCACGCCTCCGGCTCGGACCAGCGCCGCATGCGCCGCGAAGCCGTCCGGGGTGGTGGACACCAGGTCGACGAGCGCGTCGATGCCTTCCGGGCATGCCTCCCGTACCGCCGCTTCGAGCGGACGGGCTGTCGTGTCGATCGTGACCGCGGCTCCGAGCGCCCTCATCCGCCTGTGCTCGTCGCCGCGCACGGCGGCGATGACGCGCAGGTCCCGGGCGGACGCGAACTGGGTCAGATAGCTGCCGACGCCGCCCGCCGCTCCGATGATGATCAGACTCTCGTGGCCGCGGAGCACCGCGGTCTCCAGGAGTTGCGCCGCGGTCATCCCGGCGGACGGGAGCGCCGCGGCGGCCCGGAGCGGGAGACCGTTCGGGACCAGGGTGATCGCGGAGTCCTGCGGGACGGACACGTAGTCGCAGTACGTCCCCTGGCCGGCCGGCGATCCGCTCACCCGGCCGAAGACCTCGTCGCCCACCCGGAAGCGGTTCTCGCCGCTGCCGATCATGTCCACCCGGCCCGCGTAGTCCACGCCGACGATCAGCGGGAACACCGGCTCCGCAGCCCCTTCCGGGGCGCTGTCCGCGATCTTCCAGTCGCACGGGTTGAGCGCGGCGTACATGATCTTCACCCGCACCTCGCCGGCCCGTGGATCCGGCTTGGGAAGCTCGATCAGTGAAGGATCGGCCCGGAACGCGCTGACGGCTATGGCTCGCATACGGAAGACCTCTCAGTCGGCCCCGACGGTCACGCAGTCCTGCACTCCACTCTTGCCCGGCCCGCGCGCCGCCGCACGTCGAACCGGGTGCGGCGCCCAGCGCTCAGCCGGCGTGCAGGTCGAGCCCGACGAGGAGCGCCCGGTGGTCGGTGCCGTCGAGGCGCGGGAAGCGGGCGGACCGTACCGAGAAGTCGTCGCTGACCGGCACATGGTCGATCCGGGTGCGCGGTGGAGTGGAGCGGCCCACAGGCCAGGAGTACGCACGGGGGGCGTTGGCGAGGCGGGCCGGATCACGTCCGTGCGGCGGATCCCCGACCCACCCACACCCGCGCGGCCGCCGCACACAGCGCCACCGCCAGCCCCGTACCGAGGACGATCCACACCGTCGTACGGAGCGAAGCCGTCAGCGCGTCGTACACCGCTGCCGCCGCGTCATGGTCGCTGCCCGGCACCCCGGCCAGCACCCGGTTCCGGGCCATCGCGAGCAGTGCGCGCAGCACCAGTGCGCCGAGGGTGAATCCGAGCCCGACGAGCGCCGTGGCCGTCAGCGCGGCGAGGGCGGCGCCCCGGCGGCCCGGCCGGCCGCGCACCGCCGCGACGGCCACGGCCGCGAGAGTGAACAGCACGGTCCCGACGGCGGGCCAGATGCTGCCGGTCCGGAGCAGGCGGAAGGTGTGGCGCAGCTGGTCGGCGCGGTCGGCGGAGATCAGCGTGATCTCGGTGTGCTGGACCGGGATCCGGTCGGCGAACGGTACCCCGTTGTCCAGCAGATTGTTTTTGACCTGCTCCGTCACCGCCGCCAGATCGATGGTCACTGCCTCGCCGGTCTTCCCGTTCAGCGCGGCGGTGACCGCCTTGTGGGCGGTGCGGTTGGCGGCGTCCCAAGCGGTACGGAAGGCATCGGTGGTGGTGAACGACTGCACCGCCTCGTACAGGAAGCCCCGCACGGTGGCCTGGAGCGGCCCGGCTTCGATCTTCTTCATCGCCTCGTCGGTGATCAGACCGGCCACGATGGCCTGCACATCGGGGTCGGAGGCGAGCGGCTCCACCGCGGCGACGTACCGGTCCGTGTTGTCGATCTCCAGATCGACCCAGGCGGCCAGCGCACTCAGCGGGACGAGGACGGCGAGCAGCACAACCAGTACCGTCGACAACGCCACCGAGAGAGAGGTCCGCACCCCTCAAGGGAATCCCGGACGGCAGCGGTGCGCTCCGGGCGGTACCCCATTCGAGTTGCCGGGCCCCACGGCCGGGTGTGCTCTGGAGGGAACGGGGTGAAGGAAGGAGCTTTCGGCCATGACGACACACGCCTCGGTGCCGACGCGCCGCCGCCGCGCGCGGGCGCGCACCCACCGCCCCAGCACACTCAGCTGGGCCATGCCCGTCGCCCTGGGCGTGATCGGGGGCTGGTGGGCGACGTCCATCGTGCGCGGCGGCGGTGTGCTCACCGGCACACAGCTCGCGCTCGGTCTGATCACCGGCGCCGTGCTGGCGGCGCTCTGCTACGGCCTCGGCCGGGTACAGAAGCGACTGCCCTCAGGAACCAAGGCCACCGCGTACGGCGCGCTGTTCGGCGGTGCGGTCGGTTTCCTGTACAGCCTGTCCGACAAGAGCGTGCTCGCGTCCACCATCCTGGCCCTGGTGACCGGATTCGGAATGTGGGTGTGCGCCTTCTACGTGTTCCACGTGACGGAGGACTGACTCCGCGCCCCGTCTCCTCCTTCCTTCATCCTTGACCTTCTCCGCGGGGGAAGCCCCAGCATCGGCAAGGCCGGGCGGGACCGTCCGGCACGAGGAGGCCGGCGGTGGAACGCGAGGCGCGCACGAAGGACGCCGCGGACAAGAGGAGGGGCGGTCCCGAACGGGACCGCCCCTCCTCTTCGTTCGTCGAGTTCACTCGGTCAGTCGCGGACGACCGTCACCGGGCACGGCGCGTGCTGGGTGACATGAAGGCTGACGGAGCCGAGCAGGGTCGCCTTGAAGCCGCTGTATCCGCGTGCCCCGACGACCAGCAGGTTCGCGCCCTTCGCGCGGTCCAGCAGGGCCTGCGCCGGGTTGCCGATCACCACGATCTTGTTGACCGCGGCCGCGCCCTCGGCGCCGAGGGCCTCCTCCAGCGCCTCGGTGAGCGAGACGGTCGCCAGGGCCTGCGGATCGAAGTCCTCCGGCATACCCGGCATCATGGACGCCCAGCTCGTCGCGGGGTACTCCCAGCTGTTGACGGCCTCCACCGAGTCACCGGTCAGCTCGGCCTGGCGTACGGCCCAGTGCAGCGCCTTGATCGACGACTCGGAGCCGTCCACGCCCACCACGATCCTGCCCATCTCTGCCTCCAGGTCGGTTCAGCTCACATCTGCGTGATACACCTCACGGTGCATCGTTACGGGTCACTGTAATCAAACCGGACAGAAGCCCCCGGGTGGGCCCACCCCGCCCGGGCAGCGGCAGGTCAGTCCAGCCGCAGGTCGGCCAGTTGCTGCTCGAACGGCACCACCTCGTCGTCGAGCCCCCGTGCCCTGGACGCCCCGGAGACCGCCCGGCCGCCCGCGATCATCCCCGCGAGTTCGCCGCCCGCGCGCCGGATCCGGGACGGCAGACCCTCGGTGTACTCGTCACCGGACGAGCCCCAGTCCTCCGACGCGGCGTACACGGACGTCGGTACGACGGTGGCTCGCAGGTAGGCGAAGAGCGGCCGCATCGCGTGCTCCAGGACGAGCGAGTGCCGGCCGGTGCCGCCGGTCGCCGCGATGAGGACGGGTTTGCCGGTCAGCGCCGTGTTGTCGATCAGGTCGAAGAACGACTTGAACAGTCCGCTGTACGAGGCGGTGAAGACCGGCGACACGGCTATCAGGCCGTCCGCCGCCGTCACCGCGCCGATCGCCTCGCTCAGCGCCCGCGGCGGGAACCCCGTCACCAGGTGGTTCGCGATGTCGACGGCCAGATCGCGCAGCTCGATCACCCGGACCTCCACCGGCCGGTCCTGCTCGGCGGCCAGCCGCTCCCGGGCGGCTGCTGCCAGCCGGTCGGCCAGCAGCCGGGTCGACGACGGCTGGCTCAGCCCTGCGGACACGGCGACGATCTTCAGAGCCTCGTTCTGCATGGTGGGTCAGATCTCCTTCGTGCGGGCGGCGACGGCCGGGTGGACGGGGGCGGATTCCGGCACTCCGGCCGGCCGCATGTTGGCGAACTCCTTGCGCAGCACCGGGACGACCTCCTCGCCGAGAATGTCGAGCTGCTCCAGGACCGTCTTCAGCGGGAGTCCCGCGTGGTCCATCAGGAACAGCTGGCGCTGGTAGTCGCCGACGGCGTCACGGAACGACAGGGTCCGTTCGATGACCTCCTGCGGGGAGCCGACGGTCAGCGGCGTCTGCTGCGAGAAGTCCTCCAGGGAGGGCCCGTGCCCGTAGACCGGCGCGTTGTCGAAGTACGGGCGGAACTCCCGTACCGCGTCCTGCGAGTTCTTCCGCATGAACACCTGGCCGCCGAGGCCGACGATGGCCTGCTCGGCGGTGCCGTGCCCGTAGTGCGCGTACCGCTGCCGGTAGAGGTCCACCATCTTCTTGGTGTGCTCGATGGGCCAGAAGATGTTGTTGTGGAAGAACCCGTCGCCGTAGTACGCGGCCTGCTCCGCGATCTCCGGGGAGCGGATGGAGCCGTGCCAGACGAACGGCGGGACGCCGTCCAGCGGGCGCGGGGTCGCGGTGAAGGACTGCAGGGGCGTACGGAACCTGCCCTCCCAGTCGACGACGTCCTCCCGCCACAGCTTGTGCAGCAGGGCGTAGTTCTCGATGGCGAGCGGGATTCCCTGGCGGATGTCCTTGCCGAACCACGGGTAGACCGGCCCGGTGTTGCCGCGCCCCATCATCAGGTCGACCCGGCCGTCCGCGAGGTGCTGCAGCGTCGCGTAGTCCTCGGCGATCTTCACCGGGTCGTTGGTGGTGATCAGCGTCGTGGACGTCGACAGGATGAGGTTCTCGGTGCGGGCGGCGATGTAGCCGAGCGTGGTCGTCGGCGAGGACGGGACGAACGGCGGGTTGTGATGCTCGCCGGTCGCGAAGACGTCCAGGCCCACTTCCTCGGCCTTGAGGGCGATCGCGAGGGTCGCCTTGATCCGCTCGTGCTCGGTCGGCGTCCTGCCGGTGGTGGGGTCGGTGGTGACGTCTCCGACGGTGAAGATCCCGAACTCCATGGCGCCCGCCTCCGTGGGTGATGGTTGAAGCTTGAACTACTTGAGTCACACCCTACAACGGGGCCCCCCTTCTGCCTATTCCGTCGCCGGAGCGGGGCTCTTGGCGACGCGTACCCTGGACGGCGAGACAGGCCAGGAACGCGTCGGCAAGAAGGAAGCAGGGCCCGTGAGCGAGAGCGAGAGCTGGAAGGAGCGTGGCGTCGCGCTGCGCGTCTTCGTCTACGTCTTCGCCACGCATCTCTTCGCGGGCTTCGTCTACCTGCTGTTCTACGTGGGCGAGCACGCCCACAAGTGAGCCGTTCGCCGGACGGAACGCGAACGGCCGTGGGAGTTCTCGCCGCGATTGCGGCAAGGACTCCCACGGCCGTGGGCTGAGGGTCTGACGGCCCTACTTCGTGAAGTAGAAGTACTTCCAGGCGCCGTGGGTGGTGGAGTTCACGTTGTCGCCGGACGAACCGTTGATGTATGACGCACGCATGCGCATCCGGTATCCGGTGTCGTGCGTACCGGTCAGCGTCACGACAGACTTCCCATTGGCCCCGAGCTTGAAGTACTGCGAGCCCGCCTCGTACCACCTTCCCTGGTAGTAGATCTCCAGGTTCAGCCTCTGCGAGCGGTTCTTGTAGTACGTCATGGTCGTGGTGAAGACCGGGTTGGTCGTCTTGTGGAAGTACGCGTACGAGGTGGAGCCGATCTTCGCCGTCTTGTACTGCTTGGCGACCGACGTGGAGACCTTGACCTTGGCGTACGCGGTCGACTTCACGGACTTCGACGCGTACCGGGCATCGCCCGCGAACACGGCGGTCACCGTGGTGTCCCGGGTCATGTCGACGGTCGCCGACAGGTTGCCGCTGGAGTTGACCGTGCCGGTCTTGATCAGCTTCTTCGGCTTGTCGGCGCCGAAGGGGTCGGCCCAGATCTCGACGGTGCGGTTCTTGTACGTCGTACCGAGGTGCGCCGTGAACGAGACATCGGCGCCGTACGAGTACAGGGCGCCGTTGTGGTTCAGGGTCAGCGAGGGCGTCGCCCGGGAGACGTCCACCTTCGCGGACGCGGAGGCCGGGGTGTGCGTGGCGTCACCGGCGTACGACACCTTGTACGTGACCTTGCCGCCTGCGGGCGGGGTGTCCGTGAACGAGAACGCGCCGTTCGTCCCGAGCGACTTCGTCCCGAGAGACTTGCCGCTCGGGGACTCCATGTCGGTACGGGTGACGGTCAGCGGCGTCCCGGCCGGAAGCGGCAGGGTGGCCTTGAGCGTGCCCTTGACCGTGAGCGGCTTGGCGCGGGTCGCGGAGGCCGGCGCGGTCACGGTCATCGTCGGGGCCGACTTGGTGGGGTCGGTCAGGACACGGAGAGCGTGGTCGCCCTTGCTGTTGCTGGTCACCGCGAACAGGCGGCTCCCGCCCGGCTCCCAGGCCAGACCGCTGGAGACGACTTCGTCGCCGCCGCTGATGGAGTCGTCCGTGTCGGGCAGGTCGTACTGCCGGACCGCGGCTGTGGTCCCAGGCGTGAAGACGTAGAGGTCCGGGTCGTACGGGGACGAGGTGCCCGCCGCGACCGTGCCGTCGGGGGCGATGGCCACCGCGTCGGGGTGGTACGCGGACGGGTAGGCCCCCACGTCGGTGAGGTCCGAAGTCCGCCACAGCCGGTGGTGGTTGCCCGGATTGGCGGTGACGAGCCCACTGCCGTCCGGCGTGAGCGCGAGATCGGACGTTATCCCCAGCCACGGCACGCCGGTGCCGCTCGCATACTGAGCGGTACGGTTCGCCGTGCCGGTGGATACGTCGTACACGCCGAGCGAGGACCCGTGGTAATCCGGGGAACCGGCGGCCAGCACGTTCGGGGCGCCCGGAGTGGAGGCGAGCTTCGGAGCGACGGCGTAACCGGTCTCGGGGTCCTGGCCGAGGGTCACCACGGGCTCGGCGCCGGACAGGTCGAGCGAACCGATGTCGCCATGGCCGTTGCTGCCGTACCCGAACCAGATCTTGCCGCCCGCGAGCGCAAGGTGCTCCGGGTCGGTGCCGTCACCGGTCGCGTACCGGGCGGTCCGGGTGACCGTCTGCGTCTCGACGGACACGATGGAGTCGTCGCCGGGGACGGCTGCGTACAGTTGCCCCGAGTCGGCGGACAGGGCGAGCCCGTCCACGCCCGTCAGACCGGTCAGAGTGGCCAGCACCGTACCGGAGTAGTCGGTGGCGATGAGCGTCCCGCCGTACGGATCGCTGATGAAGACCTTCTGGTGGACGCCGTCCACCACGATGTCACCGGCGGACTTCACCGGCAGAACCTTGCTGGAGTCGGCCGCGGCCGACCCCGCTGTGCCGGCCACCAGTGCGGCCGAGCTGAAGAGCACTGCGAGAGCTGTCGCAGCCGTAAGAGTGCGTCTGGGCACGAGTGGTATCCCCCCACTGTGAAACCGGCCCGTGTATCCGGGCGCGGTGATCGCAGCGTAGGACATGGGTCCAACATGCAACTCACCGCGTCAGCAACTTCGCTGGAGCGAGCCCGGGTCTGCGGGAGCGGGCGGTCGCGTCGTCGACCGGCGCCCCGGCCCTGCGCGGTGTGAGCGCATCGGCATGTACGACGCTTTGCCGCAGAACGTCCCCGATGCCCGCCTGTCGTCCTGCACGGTGAGCCGTACGAGTGCTCCGCTGCAGAACGTACGAGCCAGCGGCGCCATGATGACACCGGCGGGCCGGACCTGCTCGACGAGCCGGAGCGGGATTCCTGTAGAGGGTGCTGACCACCGCGTACCGGCACCACACCATCAGCACCCGTATTCCGCGTGAGCGTGTCGCCGTGTCGCGTTACACTCGGCCCATGACCTCCGTACCGTGCCGAAACTGGTGGCGCTCCACTTAGGAGCGGCCGCCTCATCTGCACGGAACCAGGGCCGTTCGATACGGACGGCCCTTTTCTGCGCCCTCGCACGGGTACGGATGCCGCTCCCAGCGGGCCGTCCTCCACGCAACCAGCACCCGCGAGGAGAGACCCATGACCACCGTCGCCGCACCCGTCACCACCCCGGCTCAGCGCCGCAGTGCCGAGCTGGAGCAGCAGATCCAGCAGGATCCCGGGCGGTTCCGGGTGATGACCGGTGACCGGCCCACCGGGGCGCTGCACCTCGGGCACTACTTCGGGACCCTCCACAACCGTGTCCGGCTCCAGGACCTCGGCGTGGACGTCTTCGTGATCATCGCCGACTACCAGGTGCTCACCGACCGGGACGTCGCCGACCGGCTCACCGAGCACATGGAGGGGATGCTGCTGGACTACCTGGCCATCGGTATCGACCCGGCCCGCACCACGATCTTCAACCACAGCGCCGTGCCCGCGCTGAACCAGCTGATGCTGCCGTTCCTCAGCCTCGTCTCCGTTGCCGAGCTGAACCGTAATCCCACCGTCAAGGACGAGATCGCGCACTCTCGGCAGTCCGCCGTCAGCGGGCTGATGTTCACGTATCCCGTGCACCAGGCCGCCGACATCCTGTTCTGCAAGGGCAACCTCGTCCCCGTCGGACAGGACCAGCTGCCGCACCTCGAAGTGACCCGGAGCGTCGCCCGCCGTTTCAACGAGCGGTACGGGACGGTCTTCCCGGAGCCTGACGCCCTGCTCTCCGCCGCGCCCCTCCTGCTCGGCACCGACGGCGGCAAGATGAGCAAGAGCCGGGGCAACTCGATCGCGCTCGGCGCCACCGCCGACGAGACCGCCCGGCTGATCCGCGGGGCGAAGACGGACACCGACCGGCACATCACGTACGAACCGGAGACCCGGCCCGAAGTGTCGGGGCTCGTACTCCTCGCCGCGCTCTGCCTCGACCGCGACCCGTACGAGGTCGCCGCGGAGATCGGAGACGGCGGTGGCGCTGTGCTCAAGCGGACCGTGACGGACGCCGTCAACGAGCGGCTGGCGCCGGTGCGTGCGCGGCGGGCGGAGTACGCGCAGGACATGGCGTACGTACGGTCGGTCCTGCGGACGGGCAACGAGCGGGCCAATGCCGTCGCCGAGGCCACGCTGGCAGAGGTGCGGGGGGTGATGGGGGGCGTGCTGTAGCGGATTCCGGCCAGGTCAGGGCAGCCAGGTCGGGTCGGTCGGGCCGGGTCGGCTTCGGGCCAGGGCGTTCCGTGCCGGTACATCCAGGATCAGTGCCGCACCCATGCGGCGGAGGCCGGCTGCGCCGGCCTCCGCCGCATGAAGGGCGTCCACGCTCCCGGTGGAAGGCATCACACCAGCAGGAGACCGCCGCACCGCTCGGCGCCGTCCTTCATCGCGATCAGATTGGCCTGCACGTAAGAGATGTTGTTCCTGGAGTGCCAGTCAGTAGGGAAGTAGGTGACCAACCGCGAACGCTGGAACCGGGCCCGGATTTCCGGTACGAAGGCGCGGTACTGGTCGTCGGTGTAGTACCAGAACGAGTTCTCGTTGTAATAGGCGACATGTGTCGGGTCCTGGTAGGCGCCCCGGCCGTCGGAGCTGGGAGTCCGGCTAAGAAGCATGCCGCCCGGTGCCAGCAGGCGGTACAGCTCGTTGATCAGCGGAATCTTCGCAGGTACGTGCTCCAGGAAGTCCACCGCCCGGAGCAGGCCGACCGAGTCGTCGGGGAGGTCCAGCGGTCCGGGCAGCGTCGCGACGATGTCGACGCCGTCCCTCGGGTACTGGTCCACTCCCATGTAGCCGGGCGGCTTGCGGTGCGCAGCGCCGAGGTCCAGCGCGAGGAGTCCGCGCCGCTTGGTCCAGGCGAGCGCGTTGACCTCAACATATTTGTCGTACAGGGCGACCGTCTCGCGCTGGATGTGTGCGTTGATTTCGGTATCGCGCTGGGTGTTGTGAGGGTGCTGCCGCTGCAGATACAGGCAGCGAGGGATCAACTGGAATTCCCCCACCTGAAAGAGACGGCACATCAAGTCCTGGTCGTCCAGCACCGTGCGCGTGGCATCGTACCCACCGACCTGCTCGTACGCGCCCTTACGGAACGCCCGCACATGGTTGGGGGCGTACCAGATGTACGAGACGTTGTGCGGCGTCGGTGCCATGGAGACGGCCTGCAGGAGCTGACGACCGTCGACATTCACTTCTTCGTACTGCCAGCCGTGCGCCTCGTTGAACCGCGAGTCGTCCCGGCCTCCGTCTTCGGTGATCTGAGCGGTATGGCTGTAGACGAAGACGACGTCGGGATGCTCGTCGAAAGCCTCCGACAGTTCCGCCAGGCAGTCCTTCGCCAGCAGGTCGTCGTGGTCGAGTTCGACGAGGATCTCTCCGCGTGCCAGTTCGCAGGCGCGGCGCTTGGCCGCTCCGACGCCCGTGACGTCGTCCGCGATCTCTACCCGGACGCGGTCATCGGGCTGTTCGGGCCGCCAGCGCGCGCCGTTGTTGAGGAGCACGACCCACTCCCAGTCGGTGCGGGTCTGCGCCTGCAGGGTCGCGAGGCATTCGTCCAGGAAACGCGGTCGATGGCTGGGGGTGAAGACAGAGAACTTCGGGGTCGGGAGAGAAGTCATCTTTTGGTACCTGCCTGAGTGGCTGTCGGTGCTGGGCTCGTGGGATTCCGGAACTGTTCCGGGACGAGCTGTCGGAGGGAAGGGTCGGCGCGGACGGCGAGGCCGAAGGCGTCCTCGGCCTCGCCGTCACGGCCCTTCTTGGTCAGGGCCTGTCCAAGGTGCAGATAGGCCGTGGCGGCCTTGGGGTTGGCGTCCACGATGTGCTGCAGGATCTCGATCTCCTGATCGGTGTCGCTCGTCCCGATCAGGATCGCCTTGTTGTAGAGCGCCGATTCGAAATCCGGATCGATCTTGAGCGCCTTGTCGTAAGCCGCGCGGGCGTCGGCCGTCTTTTTGTCTTTCTGGGCGACGACGCCGAGGTTGTACCAGGCGAGTTTGTTGGCAGGATCCAGGTCCAGGACCTGTCTGAAGCTACGTGTCGCCCCAGAAAGATCCTTGTTCTCACCCTGCTTGATGCCTGCTTGGAGCAGTCGTTCCACCTTCGGAACGAACTTGGCCGTGGGCCCCGATCCAGCCCTGGGTGTGGTCCTGGAGGCCCCTGTGGGCAGGTGGACCCAACCGGTCACCACGTTGGCGGCGACGACCGTTGCTGCGAGTCCGGTCCACAGTCCCATCCGCTTTTTCACGGGGTTCTACCTCATCGGTTCGGTATCGCGAATGAGTCGGCCGCCAGGGCCGAGTACGGGGCAGTTGTACCGACGGCGCCCCTGGCGGCGTCGTCGGCACAGTTGGCCGTGAGCCCCGGCCGACCGGGCAGGAGGCTCACGGCCAGGAATCACGGCGCGCAGACCGCGTATGCAGTGACGGGTGAAGCGCCGTCCTCATCGGTGACCTGCCAGCCAGTGGCCGGAGAGCCGCCGACAGGACCGTTGTGGATGACCTTGTGGGCGGCTCCCGCCGCGCTCTGGTAGCCGCCACTCACGGCGAATTGGCCGGCGGGGCACGAGGCAACGGCGTTACCTGGGTTGGTAGTCGTGACGACCTGGCTCTGCGCCCCGGAGCTCATGCCCTGGGCGCCCTGGTTCCCCTGAGGGCCGGCGGCACCTTGGAAGCCGGTGTCGCCCTGGAGGCCCTGCGCTCCTTGGGATCCGGTGATGCCCTGGAAGCCCTGGGGTCCTGAGGCGCCGGTGTCGCCCTGGAGGCCCTGGGGTCCTGAGGCGCCGGTTTCGCCCTGGAGGCCTTGGTTGCCTTGGGGTCCGGTGGCTCCGGTGTCGCCTTGGAAGCCCTGGTTGCCGGGGATGCCCTGGAGGCCCTGGTCGCCCTGGAGGCCTTGGTTGCCTTGGGGTCCGGTGGCTCCGGTGTCGCCTTGGAAGCCCTGGTTGCCGGGGATTCCCTGGAGGCCGGTGTCGCCTT
>NZ_JBFBCG010000042.1:60192-60731 GCF_040683105.1 Streptomyces sp. NPDC051020
CCTTGGAGGCCTTGGTTGCCTTGGGGTCCGGTGGCTCCGGTGTCGCCTTGGAAGCCTTGGTTGCCGGGGATTCCCTGGAGGCCGGTGTCGCCTTGGAGGCCTTGGTTGCCTTGGGGTCCGGTGGCTCCGGTGTCGCCTTGGAAGCCTTGGTTGCCGGGGATTCCCTGGAGGCCGGTGTCGCCTTGGAAGCCTTGGTTGCCGGGGATGCCCTGGAGGCCCTGGTCGCCCTGGAGGCCTTGGTTGCCTTGGGGTCCGGTGGCTCCGGTGTCGCCTTGGAAGCCTTGGTTGCCGGGGATTCCCTGGAGGCCGGTGTCGCCCTGGAGGCCTTGGTTGCCTTGGGGTCCGGTGGCTCCGGTGTCGCCTTGGAAGCCTTGGTTGCCGGGGATGCCCTGGAGGCCGGTGTCGCCCTGGTTGCCCTGGTTGCCTTGGGGTCCGGTGGCTCCGGTGTCGCCTTGGAAGCCCTGGTTGCCGGGGACGCCCTGGAGGCCCTGGTCGCCCTGGTTGCCTTGGGGTCCGGTGGCTCCGGTGTCGCCCTGGTG
>NZ_JBFBCG010000042.1:60829-72603 GCF_040683105.1 Streptomyces sp. NPDC051020
TAGCCCTGGTCGCCTTGGTAGCCCTGGTCGCCTTGGTAGCCCTGGTCGCCTTGGATGCCTTGGTCGCCTTGGATGCCCTGGTCGCCTTGGATGCCCTGGTCGCCTTGGATGCCTTGGGGTCCGGTGGCTCCGGTGTCGCCCTGGTAGCCCTGGTCGCCTTGGTAGCCCTGGTCGCCTTGGTAGCCCTGGTCGCCTTGGATGCCTTGGTCGCCTTGGATGCCCTGGTCGCCTTGGATGCCTTGGGGTCCGGTGGCTCCGGTGTCGCCCTGGTAGCCCTGGTTGCCCTGGATGCCCTGGTCGCCTTGGAGGCCCTGGGGTCCGGTGGCTCCGGTGTTGCCCTGGTAGCCCTGGGGGCCCTGGGGGCCCGGGCGTCCGTGCGAGCTGCCCGGGTGTCCCTGCGGGCCCCGTGCGCCCGTGTCGCCCGGGCGTCCCTGCGGGCCCCGTGCGCCCGGGCGTCCCTGCGGACCCCGGTTCCTGCTGTCGTCCCACCGCCCCCGATCGCCGTCATCGTCGCGATGGGCCGTCGGCAGGGTGCGGGAACCCGGATCGGCACTCGCAGCGCCATTCGGGCCTGGCACCCCAAGCGCGTAATCGACTGCTGGCTTCTCGATCACGTCGGCCATGGCGGCCGTCGACGAAGCTACGTTGACGATCAGGCCAAGTGTCCCCGCCGCGGAAAGCATTGTGACGGTTTGGACCCAAGATCTGCGAAGCGACTGACGTTTCACACCGGAACCTTCCTGCAGAGGTGAAAGCGAATACGCAGGCATGCGCAAATTCTTGGGCGCGCACCGGTATGTCGCGTTGGCTAGTTGGATGGTTTGAGTATGCATCCACTGTGTTGTGCGCCACGCCAACCCGCCGTGCGGTGATCCACTTTCACCGTGCTGGCTAATAAATCGGAAATGTGGACCCCTGGTCGGAGGCGGTAGCGAATTCGCCGCGCCTCTTCGATTGGTGAGCGAACTCGCGTGTGGGGGGCGAAGGTTGGTGTGCTATCCGGATCGAATGTTCTGACGGTCGGATGAATTGACCTCGTCAGGAATATTGAGAAGTCCCAACTGCCGACGGGGGCAGGAGATGCGGCTGGGCCGTTCATTCGGAGGTCCATCGGTCGCCATTGTTGAAAGACTTTGGAACCGGAGCTGATTATCGGGTGTGGTGGCGATCGGTATTCCGCTGACGCCTGACCGTCGCAGACTGGAAAGCGGATGGAGAATCATAGTTTGACAACATTACCTATGTGAGTTTCGAGGAAAACCTCGCGTCGGTGGTTCGACATCCGGGCACACCTTTGTCTGCGGCGATATGCCTACGAGGATTGTTCCGGGCAGCACTGTGTTGACACATGCTCCGCGCGGCCCCATTTGGTGGGCGCGGCCCCGGCTCAGGCCCAGAGCGCCGGCCTCCGACGTGAGCGGGGTGGCAAACCCGTCTCGGGCCGGGGCGGACGGGATCTTTGCCGGGCCCCGGTCGGCCGCGCCTTCGTTACGTCACTCGGTTCGCTTCGCCACGCAACGCGGCGAACCTCACGGTTCACGCGTCAGGCATCAGGCCTGCGTCCCGGGCGGCCAGTGCCGCCTGGACGCGATTTCCGACTTCCAGTGTCGTCAGGATGCGACTGACATGGGCTTTCACCGTACTCTCGCTCATCCGCAGCCTCCCGGCGATCTCCGAGTTGGTTGCCCCCTCCGCGAGCAGGGCCAGGACATCGCGCTCGCGTGGTGTCAGCCGGCCCACGCGTCCGCGCACAGCTGAGGCCCCCGGCCGGGCGCCGCGATGGTAGCGGTCGATCAGCCGACGTGCGGCGGACGGATGCAGCATCGCCGAACCGGCGGCCACGACATGTACGGCCCGCAGGATCTCCGCAGGGTCCGAGTCCTTGAGCAGAAACCCGTCGGCGCCCGCTGCCAATGCCTCGTACACGTACTCGTCCAGGTCGAAGGTGGTCAGAGTGATGATGCGAGGGGCATGCGGAAGTGCCCGCAGTCGCGCGATGGCCGCGATGCCGTCCAGCCTCGGCATCCGCACATCCATCAGGGCGACGTCCACCCGATGGGCGGCGGCCTCCTCCACGGCCTGGAGGCCGTCCGACGCCTCGGCGACGACCTCGATGCCGGCGTCGGTCGCCAGTAGGTCGGTCAGGGCCAGTCGGACCAACGCGTCGTCATCCACCACCATCGTGCTGATGAGCCGAGCCCCGGTCATGTCTGCCCGATCCGATTCACGGACCGCTTCCCGATCATCTTCACCACACCCTTGCCCATGGCCTTGGCTACGCCTTTGCCGACGGTTCTGCCCGCTCGTCTGCCGACAGGTCCGGCCGTGCGGGCCGCGCCGTTCTCCTCGAAGGCTCTTCGGTTCGGCGCACCGTCCGGAGCGCTCATGGGCAGACGGGCCGCGAGCCGCCATCCCCCATCCGGCTCCGGACCGTGGGCGAGAGAGCCGTGCAGCCCGGCCACCCGTTCGGCGAGCCCGATCAGTCCGAAGCCCCGGCCGACGCCTCCATCGGCCCGCGAAGCGGTCACTGCGGGCGGCGAGTTGACCAACTCCACCTCCGTGGCCGGTGCGCCGTAGTGCACCCGCAGTCGCACCGCCGTACCCGGTGCGTGTTTACGGGCGTTGGTGAGACCTTCCTGAACGAGCCGGTGCACCGCGAGGAGGTGAGTCGCGGGTGCGGCACCGGGTTCCCCCGTCAGTTCGGCCGCGACATCCTGACCGATGGTCCTTACCTCGTCGAGCAGTTCGGACAGGTTCCGCAACGCAGGAGCAGGCACCTTTCTCTGCACGGGATCCCTCCCGTCCTCCCGCGCCGCATCGTCCTCCGCACGCAAGGCGCCCAGCACGTCCCGCAGATCGGCCAACGCCTGGGACGAGGTGGCGCGCAGCAGTGCGATCCGCTCACCGATCTGCGGCGGCAGCGATTCCGCGCGCAGTGCGAGTACCCCGGTGTGCAGCGCCAACAGGCTCAGCCGATGGGCCAGCACATCGTGCATCTCGGCCGCGATCCGGGCTCGCTCCGCCAACCTGGCCTGCTCGGCACGGAGTTCGACCTGTTCGCTCAGCGAATCGATGAGCCGCCGACGGCTGTGCCACCACAATCCGGCCGTCAACGCCAAGGCGAACAGCAGTCCGGCGCCGTACGTCGGCGTCATGCCTCCGCTGAGCGGCGGCGCGCACACCCAGGGCAGCGCACCGGTGATCACACCCGCCGCCACCGCCACCCGCACCCGGCCCTGTGCCGCCAGGTGGAAAACCATCACCGTCATGGGTTCGTACGCGCCCTGCACACCCAGCGCCGCCCCGGCGAGAAGGACCACGGCGAGCGGACTGCGCCAGCGAAGCGGCAGCAGCAGCGCGGCGGCGACAGCCACAATCGGTCCTACGGAAAGCAGTTGCATCTCGAATCGAGCTTTGGCCAGCCCCTGCGCGACGAGTAGCAGCACCCCGCCGGCCAGTAACCACTCCGTCCACACCGGACCCCGGTGGGGGTATTTGTGTTCCACCGACCGATTGTAGGCAGTTGTGGGGGCCGGGGCCCATGGTCTTGGGTCGGTCGCCACCCCCTACTTTCGTCGGGGTCGCGTACGCCTCGGTGGTGTCGTCCGTACCGGTTCACCCGAACACAACGGCCGATTCCCGAAGAGCGCCTGCTACCTAGCGTCACTGGTATGACTTCATGGCCCCGTTTCGCCGACACCCGGCTCTTCGTCACCGAGGCCGCGCGAGGCTTCCGCATCACCGGCGCGGTCGCACCCAGCAGCCGCCGACTCGCCGCCGCCCTCGCCGCACCGGTCACCGAGCGGGCCGGACAATCCCTCGATGTACTGGAGGTGGGTGCAGGAACCGGCCCCGTCACCCGCTGTCTGCTGCCGCTGCTCGCCCCGGGAAGCACTCTGGACGTGGTCGAGGCGAACCCGCGCTTCGCCGCCGTCCTGCGGAACGTCGTCCGTGAATACCGACCGGGCCGGGACGAACACGCCGTGCGGGACGACCACCCCGCCGCGGCGTTCGTGCCGGTGCGGAGCGAGGACGGTGTCCGGGTCAGGATCCACGAAACGCGGATCGAGCACCTGAACACACGGCAGTCCTACGACGTCATCGTCTCCGGCCTGCCCTTCACCAATTTCGTCCCGGACACGGTGACTTCACTGATGGACAGATACTTCGAACTGCTGCGCCCCGGCGGTTCGCTGACGTACTTCGCGTACGTGGGTACCGCCCCGGCCCGCCGACTCGTCGCCTCAGCGGGAGAAGCGGCCCGTCACCGAGCCGTCGAGACCGTGCTCGCCGGGTACCGGCAGCGCGGCAGGGCGTCAGGACGCATCGTCTGGGCCAACGTCCCCCCGGCCCGCGTCTGGCGCGTGAGCCCGACGCCCTCTCTTGGTGGCGAAGCAGGTCAGGCGCCCTCCTCTCTTCCGGTCACGCCTCGGACAACGCACCTCGTGAAAGTGCGGGGCTTTCGAAACACGCCCTAACGCGGTGCCACTGCCCGTCGTCTGCGGAGCAGTTCCGCAAGTCCGCGTCGGGTCGCCGCGATCACCACACGGTCCTCGGCGCGCAGCACGTACCCCGGGTGCAGGTTCCAGATCAGGCCCGACGGACGGTCCGGGGAGGGTGCGACGGTCGTCAGGCCGGGGTGGCGGTCCTCGCGCGGGGTCGCGTCCAGGGCCAGCACCCGCCACGCCCCCGCCCGGAACGCCTGCTCGACCGTCCGGCCCTCCAGCTGCGGGTGGCCCGCCACCTCGATCGCCGCGAACAGCATCACCTTCCGCTCGACCGGGATCGCGCCCAGGATCTGCCGTCCCATCATCGCGACGGCGAAGGACGGGGCAGCCAGATGGGAGACGGGCCGGGAGCGGGTCAGGGCCTGCGGGTGGGCGGTGCGCAGGGTGCGGTAGACGGCGGTGGCGAACTCGTCGTCGAAGAGGCGCAGTGCCACCCGCAGATCGGGCTTGACCGAGCGGGCGTAGAGCGCCGCCTCCAGGTTGGTGGTGTCGATGCTGGTCAGGGCGAGAAGGGCGCGGGACCGCTGGATCTTCGCGGCTTCCAGGACGCCCTCCTGGGTGACATCCCCGAGGACGACGGGTACGTGCAGCCGCCGGGCCACCGGGATGCCGCGCGCGTCCGGGTCGTCCTCCACGCACACCACGGGGATGTCGAGTTCGCGGAGCCGGACCAGCACCCTCGTGCCGATCTTGCCGAGCCCCAGCAGCACCACATGGCCGGAGAGTCCGCGCGGCGGGCGGCGCAGGGACGATGCCGTCCGCAGGGAGCCGAACGCTTCGAGGACGCCCGCCACCAGCAGCGGCAGCAGCATCAGGCCGGCGATTCCGGAGAGCAGTTGGATGATCTGCCGCGCGGTGGGGTCGCCGATCGCCGGGTCACCCATCGCGAAGAGATCGAGCAGGGTCAGGTACGCGGCGTGCAGGGGGTGGTCGCCCGTGGTGAGGGTGGAGGCGACGGCGAGGGCCAGGACCGCCGAGCCGACCCCTAGCGCCGACCAGCGCAGACGGCGCGAGAAGATCTGGCTCAGCGGGGCGCTGCGGCCCCCCATGCGCAGCTTCGGACCGTCCGGTGCGGCCTCGCGAATGGCTTCCAGGACCACCGTGCCGCGCCCGGTCGCCGCGGCCACCTGCGCGTGATCGGGCAGGAGCTGGGGCCCTTCGGCGCCGCTGCTGTCGGACCCTTCGGCGCCCGCCGGGTCGTGGGTGGTGGAGGAGAGCAGGGCGAGCGTGCAGAGTCCGGGGTCGGCGACCTCGCCCTGCCGGGGCGGGGTGCGCTCGACGGCCCGCAGGAGCAGGCCCTCCGCCTGGACGACCTTGCTGGAACCGGTGAGCGCGGTTGCGGCGAGTGCCGGGGCGGCGGTGTCGGCGTCGGAGAGGACGGTGGTGGACGCGTCCAGCGCCGTCGGGTCGAGTCCGGGGACGGCGACTGCGGCGGCCTGGTCGAGAAGGGTCTCCAGGTACTGCCCGAGCTTGCGGTTGTAGAGCCGGATGACGAGCCGGACGCGGGGGTTGAGGCGACGGGCGGTCAGCGCGGCGCGGATGTTGCGCTCGTCGTCGTCGTAGACGAGCGCGAGTGCGGCGGCGGTGTCCACGCCCGCTTCCTCGAAGGCCTCGTCGGACGGCTCCGCGGCCTCCAGGATGCGGACCGCCTCGACGCCGGCGTTCGTGTCGTTGTCGGAGCTTCCGGAGCCGACGGTCGTCCCGTTGCCACCGTTGCCCAGGTTGCGGTTCATCGCCGCCGACATCCGGCCGAACAGCGTTGCCGCCCGGCCGCGTTGGGTCAGCGGCAGATCGGGCCGGCGCGGATCGCGCCCTGGCGGGAGAAGCAGGGTGACCCGCTCCCCGTAGACATAACGCAGCTCCACCGCCAGCCGCCGGGCGAGCGCGTCGTCGCCGCAGATGACCATGTGGCCGCTGAAGGGGGAGCGTTGGGGCTGCTGGGGAAGTGTGGACACGAATCCCAGCATGCCGTGCACACCTCCGGGTGTTCGACTCATTCCGGCCGATCAGTGATCTTCGTGTGTCGTGGGGGTGCGTGGGGCCGCGTGCCGGGGGGACTGCTCCGGGCCCGCTAGCAGAGGACGTGGCTCCGATGCCCGGACGATCGCCGCCTCGACCGCCGCGATCCGGTTGGAGAGCAGGTCCAGTGCCGCGACCGCCCGCGCGACGGTGTCTGCGCTGCTCGGACGGGGCCGGGAGTCCGGGGAAGGGGCGCCGTCCGGGCCGCCGAGTGCCTGGGTGCGTACGTACGAGGCGGTGATCGCCGCCCACCGGTCCGCCTGTTCGGCGGTGAGGGTGCCGCGCAGAGCCGCCAGTTTCAGCAGGTTGGACTCGGCGCCCGTGGTGAGGGTCTGGGCCTCGCCCGTGTAGTGGTCGTCGATGACGGCGGCCAGTTCGGCGTCGTTCATCACGGGCACGATCCGTTCGGCGATCTTGTTCATGTTGCGGTATGAGCCCTGCAGCCGGAAGGGCGGCTCGGTGCGCGTCGCGTCGGTCTGCGCGGCCGAGGCGATGTACGCGGCGTTCACGGCGAGAACGGTGTCGCGGGCGGTCACGAGGTGGCGCAGGACCGCGGTGATCCTGTCCAGCTCGGCGGGGGTGTACGGGTGGTCGAGGTGGTCCGCGCGCACGATGGGGTCTGCGCTGCTCGAACGGAGTTGAGAGCTTGGGGAAGGGTCCGTGCCGGAGGCCAGGCGGACGAGCAGCGCGAGGTCCTCGCGGGAGCGGCCGGCGAGGGGGGCCAGCACCGGGTTGGCGGTCAACGCGTTCTCGATGAAGCTCAGCGCGAAGACGTCGTCGCGGCCGCTCAGCACCTCGCCCAGGTTCCACACGTCGGCCCGGTTGGCGAGCATGTCCGGGATTCGGAACTGTTCGCCGGACTCGGTGTACGGGTTGCCCGCCATGCACACCGCGAACCGTTTGCCCCGCAGGTCGTAGCTGCGCGGCTCGCCGTCCCGGACGCCCTCGATGCGGCGGGTGGCGTCACAGAGGGGGATGAACTTCTGGAGCAGTTCGGGTGACGTGTGCTGGATGTCGTCCAGGTAGAGGAGTGTGTTGCTGCCCGCCTCCAGTGCGAAGTTGATCTTCTCGATCTCCCGGCGGGCGGTCGCGCTGGGTGCCTGCGCCGGGTCGAGGGAGGTCACGTCGCGACCGAGCGACGGGCCGCTGATCTTGACGAGGACCAGGCCGAGCCGGTCGGCGACGTATTCCATGAGTGTCGTCTTGCCGTAGCCGGGCGGGGAGACGAGCAGCAGGAGGCCCTGCGAGTCGGTGCGCCGGTCGGCGTCGGCCGTGCCGAGCTGCTTGGCGAGGCTGTCGCCGATCAGCGGCAGGTACACCTCGTCAAGGAGCTGATTGCGGACGAACGCGGACATCACGCGCGGCCGGTGGTCGTCGAGCCGTAGCCGGGCGCGTTCGGCGGTGACGAGGGCGGTGCGGGTTCGCTGGTAGGCGCGGAAGCCGGGGACGGCGCTCGCGCGAAACTGCTGTGTGCGAGCGAGGAGTTCATCGAGGCGAACGGTCAGGCGGCCACGGTCGATGCGTGGATGGGTGCCCAGCAGGCCGTCCACGGTCGCCGAGAGCGGTGCCTCGCAGTCGTAGCGGGTGAGCTCCGGCTCCGGGCAGAGTTCGACGGCGACCGCCTCGGCGAGATCACCGCTCGGGAGGTCCGTCCCGCTCGCGGAGGCGTACGAGGTCAGCCAGCCCTCGACGAGCTGGCGGCGCGCGGGGAGGTCGTCGCGGAGGGCTCCCAGATCCTCGTCGTACGCCGAAGTTCCGGTCGTGCGGCGGAACTTGTCCAGGAAGGTGCGGGCGGTCGCGCTCGTGACGAAGCCGACGGGGCCCGAGGTCAGCTCCTCGAAGAGGTACGCGGCGGCGGCGTGCGCGTCATCGGTCCCGATCCGGGTTGCCCACTCCTCCTGGAGCGCGGTGATCGCGGGTGCCAGGCCGAACGTCTCGCGGGCCCGGGCCAGGGAGGCGGCGCGGCGCGTCCAGGAGGCGCGGAGGGCGTCGTCCGTGTCGTACGTCCAGAAGAGCTGCGCCGCCGCCCGTACGGAGGGCGGGACACGCAGCAGGCCGGCACCGGCCTGCAGTCGCAGCAGCGTGGTCAGGATGGCGGCGGCGTCCTCGTCGTGGACGCCGCGCTGATATCCCTCGTCGTACGCGTCCGCAGCCGACTCCCGTACGAGCAACGCGAGGTCGGCCGGTTCGCGGGCGGCCAGCGCATCCGCGCCGTGCTCGTCCAGGAGGCGGGCTGCGAGGTGTTCGGCGCGGTAGACGGACGGGGACTCCGAGGGCAGCAGCTGGTCCCAGTAGGGGCGGGTCGCCTCGAACGCCGGGTCGGTGACCGGAGCCCGGTAGTCGGTTCCGGTGACGGCGAACGCGAGCCGGTCCCCGGAGGGCACGAGCGTCAGGTCGAACGGCTGGGTGTTCACGGCGAACCGGTGCCGACCGAGCCGGATCGTCGCCCCGCCGTCCGCGTACAGCTCGCTGCGGTCGCGCAGGGCCCGCCCCGCCTCCTGGCGGGCCGCCTTCAGCCGTCCGTCGAGCTCCTCGGCCCGCACCGGGTCGCCGAGCCCGCGCAGCTCGTCCGCCGTGCGCCGGATCTTGGCGACCATCGGATCGGAGGCGAAGTACGTGTGGACGGCGTCCAGGTCCGGGAGGGCGGACAGGCGCCGGGACACGGTCTCCAGGACCCGGGCCGCCGAGTCCGCCAGCCGTTCGGCGCGGCGGGCGCGGTCGTCCTGCAGCGTCTGCTTACGGGCCGAGAACGCCTCGGACACCTCGGTCCGCCGCTCGGCCAGCTGGGCGAGGAAGTCGTCGTACTCGGCGAACCGGGACTCCAGGTTCTCCAGCTGAAGCAGGAGCCGGGCCAGTTGTTCGTCGCACGCGTCGGGGGAGTCCGCGGCGGCCAGCGCACCCGTGACCGCCTGCCCGAGCAGGGCGAACTCGGCGGCGAACTCCGCCCGCCCCTCGTGATCGAGGAGTTCGCGGCGGCGCGCGTCGAGCGTGGCCCGGGCCCGGTTCACACCTCCGAGGACCTCGGCGATCCGTTCCAGGATCGATGTGCGGACGGTCGCGTCCCCGATGTCGAGCCCGGCGACGACATCGGTGACCGTCGCGAGCCCGTCCGTCATCTCGGTCAGCCGGTCGCCGAGCGCGGTCGCGTCGGCGACGGTGGCGAGCGCGGACGCGTCGGCGGTGAGCTGCTCGATGTCGTGGTGGTAGTCCGTGAACGCGTCGTCCCGGCTCAGGAACGCGACCGCGCGCTGGGCGGCGGAGCCGAGATCGGCGACGGTGGCCGCCGTCAGCTCGGCGATCCGGTCGGTGTCCGCGTACCGCATCTCGCCGAGCGTCGCCAAGTGACCGTGCGCGCGGCGCAGTTCGGTGAGCTGGGAGACCCAGGCGGCGGCCGAGCGCGGGGCTTCGCCGCGGATTCGGCGGACGACCGCGGTGAGGTGGTCCGCCGCGCCGGTGAGTGCCTCGGCAGCCTGCCGGGTCAGCTCCTGCACCGTCTCGAACTCGGCGAGGACCTGCTGCGCGGTGTCGTGCAGGGCGGTCAACGGGGCACTGAGTGAGCCGAGTTCGGGGTCGCTGAGCCAGTGGTAGCGGTCGGTGGTGCGGGTGCAGTCGGCGACCAGCCGGGCGTACACGGCCGTGGTCGGAGTGGTCCGCGTCGCGCTGTTCGCCAGCGCGAGACAGTCGGAGATGCCGCGTACCAGATCGGCGTTGCCGACCCGGGCGAGTGGACCCGTCCCGGCCGGGCGGGAGGCGGCATGGGTGTCGGAGACGTACGGGGTCTGCCAGCGCTGCACCGTGTGCACACGGGCCGGCTCGGCCGACGCGGTGTCCTTGAGGAGGACGAGGGTGCCGTCGTCGAGCAGCGCGTGGCCGCGGCAGAGCAGCGGGGTGGCGACCTCCTGACGGATCAGGTTGTAGGGGAGGAGCAGGCCGCGGCCGCCGTCCCGGGAGCGGAAGAGGTAGAGGACGTCCTCGCCGTTGGGGGAGCGGACGGCCCCCTCGAAGACCGGGTCGGCGAGCGGCTCGGCGAGGTCGAAGGTCTTGGTGGCGCCGGTGGTGAGGTACGTGCCGCCGGGGAAGATGATCCCCTGGTCCTCCGGCAGCCGGTGGCAGGCGGGCCCGATGGCGTCGAGGCGCTGCACGGTGGAGAGCAGCGTGTTGAAGACCAGGTGGCGCCAGGCGTCCTCGTTGTACGGGCGGATCCGCAGCAGGATCAGGGGGCCGACCTCGGCGTATTCGACGTCGGCGTCGGCGAGGGACTGGAGGGGTTCGGTGACCGGCTCCTCGTAGATCCCGTGCGGTGTGTCGGTGTCGTCGGCCGTCTTGACGGTCAGGGTGCCGCCGAGCGTGTCGACGAAGAGCGCGCCGCTGCTGCCGATCGCGATGTGCGGGTGGCGGCCGGGGACGTGCGACTCGCGGCCCGCCGCGGTCCAGGTGAAGTCGTGCGACGGCGGGAAGACGTGGTCGCGGTCGCCGCGCGCGTCGAGGAACGCGCCGGGGGAACCGTCCGGCGTGAGCGCCCAGCGCAGTACGCGGATGTCGTCGGCGGTCTCGCCGGTACGGAACACGGCGAGGAGCCGCCCGTCGACGCGGCGGAGACGGAGCAGGCGGGCGTCGCGGTAGTAGCGGTGCAGGGTGGTGAACTCGCGTACGAAGGCCTCGTCGGCGAGGAGAGCGTCCCGGCCCGGTGACAGATCGGGTCCGCAGAGGGTGAGTACGTCCCCGACCTCGGCGTCGCCGCGTGCGCCCGGTCCTCGCTCGAAGCCGAACAGCAACTGCCCGCCCACGGCGACGAGATCGCGGGGCACGGAAGGGCGCTCCGTACGGATCCGCTCGGTGGCCAGGAGACGGAGCCGCGTCGAACCGAACTCCTCGGTGCGGCGGGTGTTGAGTGCTTCGGCGCGGTGGGTGAGCTCGGTGGCCTGTGCGGTGAGGCGGCGCCGCAGTACGTCGTAGGTGCCGGCGTCCACGGTGGAGGTGGGGTCGGTGTCCATGCGTACGGCTCCCTGCGAGATGTGTGTCGGGTGGTGCGGCCGCCGGCCGCGCTGTGTCCTCGAACGCCGGACGGGCTTGACGTGGCAGTCCACTCGCGCCCGTCCGGCCTCTGAGGACAGAGTGGCCACCCCCGGCGCCGGGGCTCTGCTGACGCCCTTAAGAGGCCGCGCACATGGGTGGGGTGGAGGAAGGAGCGGGGCGAGGGGCAAGCCTGGCAAGGCGGAGGAGGGAGGCGACGCGGAGGGGGCCCCT